>JAIRYI010000042.1 GCA_031267815.1 Desulfarculales bacterium
GAAGCGGTAAGCGGTGCGTAAGGGCACGAATAGGAAACTGACAATTAGCACATAATTACTAATAACCATTAAAAATTATTAAGAAATTATTTTATACTTGACTTTTTACCACATAGGAAACCAATTTATACCCGCCTCACCCGCCCTTTTATCGGTTGTTTTTTTCGCTGTTTTTCAGCAACCTCATGCAAACCGCCCGCCCTACCCACCCTACAGCCGGGAATATGCAGTTAGCGCCTGAGCGTACATTTTAAGAACCCGGTCTGCCTCTTTTAAAGGCAGACCGGGTAAGGATTTAACTGACAGAGCGGCTTACAGGTGTTCGACCGTGTAAGTTTGAGCGTTTCTGGGCACAAGCCGGGTGTATTTATTGGTGACGAAGAACACAATACCTAAAAGGGTAACAATAATCATTACATAGAAGGCGTGATCATAACCGGCCACTATGTTGCCGGAATTTAAACCGGCGCTGATCAGGAAACCGGACACCCCAGGCGCCACGATGCCGGATATCTGTCCGCAGAAGCTGTAGGCCGCGCCTACGCTGCCCGCCTGACCGTAAGGAGCAATGTCATTGGGTATGGTCCAGATATTGGAAGCCCCAAAAGAAAAGATGGACATGGAAAGAGTAAGCAGGGCAACGCACGCGATGGGGGCAGTGGTCTGCACCGCGAAAAATAAGGTGAGCGCGCCCCCGCCCAGGCAGATGGTCATGCCCAGCCGCCGGACCGCGCTGAGGTCCATGCCTTTTCTGGTCAGATAGTCAAAGAAAGCGCCCCCGCAGATTTCACAGGGAATGGCGCAGAGATAAGGAATCATGGCCCCCACGCCCATTTGCTTCAGATCAAGCCCGCGGGCTTCCACCAGATAGGCGGGCATCCAGGAAATATACATATTCCAGTAATACATGTAGCAGAAATAACCGGCGAAGAGCAACAGAGTCTTTTTGTAAGTGAACAGCATGAACATGGGGATGGGTTTGGTGGTGACCACTTTGCCGGATTCATTCACCACCTCATCCTGGCGGATGTAGGCGATTTCTTCTTTGCTCAGCTTGGGATGGCGGTCAGGCTCCCGGTATACGGCAAACCATATGAAGGTATAGATAATGGCGATCACCCCGGTGACCACAAAAGAGACCTGCCAGTTATAGGTTATTATAAGCCAGGTCACCACCGGAGGGGCGGCGGCGCTGCCGATGCGGGCGCAGCAGTCAAAACAGCATGAAGCCAGAGTACGTTCGCGCTTGGGCACCCAAAGACTCACCACCTGAGCTGAGGCCGGGAACACCGGGCCTTCGGCCAGACCGAGCAGAATACGTACTATCATGAAGCTCCAGAAACCGGTCACCAGAGCGGTGGCCACTGTGGCCAGGCCCCACAGGAAACAGGATATGCCCATAACCATCTTAGCTCCCAAACGGTTGAGGAGCTCGCCTGCCGGTATTTGGACGAGTATGTAGGCATAAAAGAATGCCCCCATGAGAATTCCCATATCGGCCGGACTCAAGTTCAGGGCTTCGCGCAGGGTAGGCACGGCCACTGACAGGTTGACCCGGTCAATATAGTTGATGCTGATACATCCCATAATCAGGATTACAGCTATCCATCGATAGTTTGTGGGCAGTTTTGCCCGCACCTCTGCATTATTTGCAACTGACATCGTTAAAACTCCTTGTATTTAATTCATATAAGCCACAATTATAAACTCTTTTCGAAACTACTTAAAACTACTCAAAAATAATTCCATAAAGAATAGTCATTAGCGCAAAATAATCCTCATTCTTACCATACTATTAAAAAACAAACATGTCAATTAAAATTATGCCGCTTTGGCAGGAGTTCCCGCCTGCCGGCAAAAATTCCGCCCGATTTTTTTTTACAGTTTGAGATCTGTTGCAAATTGCCGTCCATGGCTGAACTTTAAAACCTACCGCATAGTTGTAATATGCGGCAGGTTTCGTTTTTATTTTGAATTATCCAAGTTCCGGCCCGGCATAAGCACAAAAGGATCCCTTAGGGAGGGATCCTTTTGTCGCCTTTAATTTGAGACCGGTTGCAAATTGCCAGCTCCGGCTGAACTTTAAGACCTGCCGCATAGTTGTAACCATGCGGCAGGTCTCAAATTATTGCTGCGCTTCCTTAAGCTTTTAATATAGCCAGAGCCTCTTCTTCGCGCGCCTCGGTAATGAAGGGGAGGCCGGTTTCTTTTTCCATGCAGCGGTTGGCCGCGGCTATGTCTTCCCGGCGGATTTCGCCGATTTTAAATTTGCGGGCTCCGGCCATGAACTGCTGCAACCCGGCGCCCAGTTTATCCAGACAGGTCCACATAGCGACGGCTCCGAAAGGCAGTTCTTTCATCGCCTCCCTGCCGACAATTTTTTCCACATTGTGGTAGCCGGCAAAGATTTCTTCGGCGGTGGCGCCGATATCGGATACGGTTTTGGGCAGCTGATCCCAGTTGCCGTTGACTTTCACCTTGTTGGCCGGTTTGAGTACGCCTTCAATATTGGCGCCTAAAAATCCGGGAATCATCATGGCCCGGCCCATGCATATGAGTTTGGCGTAAGGGGAGGCCAGGGCCAGACCCTTGAAAATGGCGCTGGAGCGGGCAAAGCCCCCGGCCAGAGCTATATCCGCGACTCTTATCCCCCTCTGTTCCAATATCCGGGCGTATTCATAGGTTTTGGCATGCAGAAGCAAAGGAGGCACTCCCCAGTGTTCCATCATGTCCCAGGGGCTCATGCCGGTTCCGCCGCCGGAACCGTCCACCGTGAGCAGATCCAGACCCGCTTCCGAGGCCAGACGGATGGCCATGGCCAGGCCTTCCATGCCGTAAGATCCGGTTTTAAGCGATATCTGCTTAAAGCCAAGCCGGCGCAGGCCGGTCACGCTTTTTAAAAACGCTTCCCGCACTTCGGCGTAACTGTTGAGATTGGTGTAGCCCAGGCGGCTGTGGCGGGCAAAACCGCGCACACTGCCGCTTTTATAGCCGGCTTCCACTTCGGGCAGGGTGGGATCGGGATCCAGAAGATATTTGCGTTCTTTCAGGAATTTGGCGTATTCAATATCGCTTACGCTTATTTCGCCGCCGATGTTTTTGGCGCCCTGACCCCATTTGAGTTCGATTATTACCTTGCCGGGGAATTTCTCCATGACATATTCGGCCACCCCGTTACGGGTGTCTTCCACGTTAAGCTGGACAATGACCGCGCCCATGCCATCGAAATATCTGAAATAAGTATTGAGGCGGCGTTCCAGTTCCGGCGCCTTGACAATGCGCCCGTTTTTGATTTCCGCTCCCCTGTCAATACCCACCACGTTTTCGCCGATAACAATGGGCACGCCGCAAATGGCGCAGCCGGAGGCAAAGGAATCCCAGTATTTGGCGGCGATAAAAGTTGATCCCAGCGCTCCGGTCATAAAAGGCAGGCGGCATTTGGTTATCACCTCCCGCCCGAAAGAAGTTTCCAGGGAAACATCGGTGAAGAGGACGTCGCCGCTGGCCGCCGAGGCGGGAGCGCCGTGGGCACCATAGTTATATCCCTGGATGCGCAGCGCGTGATAGCCCAGCCCCTGCGAGACTATATTGGAGCTTCCGGCGGTTATTTTACCGAAATCCCGGGGGTAGATAAGTTCCCGCCCTTTAAGGCAGGAAAGCCAGGTTTCGCACTTGCCGGCGCAGTCGGCCCGGCACAGAGTACACAGACCCGATTCAGCCGGATTCCCCCGGTTGGTAGTGGACAAGACGTCATTGCTTTTAGGCCATTCTATCATTATAAACTCCTCCTTAATGTTAGCGTGAACTGCAAATCCCGTGTCCCGGCCGCCCGCGCCCAGGGTTGCAAGGCGCGGGCTGTCTATATTTTTTCCGTATCCTACAGCGCCCGCGCCGGGTAAGAGACAGGGCCGCTTGAAATCGCGCTTAAGTTTAACCCCCGTCCCGGGGCAAAGCCCCGGGACGGGGGGCGGTTAATCGGTGCTGATAATGTATTTGGTCTCACCGGCGTCCGTGGAATTAAACAAGCTTTCCATCAGTTCCCGGGCGGGCATGGGCTGGGCCGGGGTCAGGCTCAAGCTCAGGCGGCCGCCCGGCGCGCTAAGAAGGCCGGCCGCGGCCTGAGCCAATTCTTTGATAAAGCCGCTGCTTAAGGCGCCGAAGCTCCGGCACTGCTCCGTCAGAGCTTCGCGCATCTGCGCCGGGGCAACGCCTTGCATCTCGGCGACGATGGCGATGACGGCGTCAATCAGGCCCTCGTCTTCGTAACGCAGTGATAATTCCTTGAACAGCACGTTTTCTCTCAACCAGGCCAGCGCTTCTTCAAAACGCAATTCCTGATTGTCGGAAATAAAGTCGGAGGGAGGGCCGGAGGCCAGAGCTTCGATATTTATATTGGCCAGTTTGGGCGCGCTCAGGCTTAAAGTGTTGGCGGCAAAACCGTCTTTGATATATTCCCCCTGGACGGCCAGGGAAAGCAACAGGGGGCTACCCTGTAAAATTGAGGCCAGTTGCCTGGAGGAGGAGTCGCGGGACAGCCAGTCGTTTTCCACCCGGAATTCATTCATGCCCAGCCGGGAGGTCAGGCTGGAATCATTTTGATAGGCCAGGCTGAAATCTTTTACCGTGAAACTGACGTTCCCGTCTTCCATTTTAATATTGCGCAGCAAAAGCGAGAGGTTGAATTTATACTCAGCCAGGGTCTGATAGTTTTTGAAGATATTGGGGTCTTTGTACAGAGCCGTGATGATCTGGCGCAGGTCATATATAAATTCCATTTCATCAATGGCGAAGACGCCGTTGCCGGGGCCGTCGGGGTCGTTAAATTCCGTTTTGCTGACCAGCACCTTATCCGCGTGGAAGGGGCCGATCCGGCTGGCCTGGACGCGGCCGATGGTGAAGGCGGCTTTTTCGTCTTCTTTAGGGCGAAGAGTAATTTCAGAAGTTTCCGTGCTTTGCGCCTGCAACCGGGACAGGTTGGCAATGACAGCGTCCCGGTCAGCTTCTTTCTGGCCGGACAGGGCCAGGATATCCTGCCAGGGACCTTCCGGCACAACATCCACCTCTTCTTTGGCGGTCACCAGTATACTGGCCCGGCCATCTTGCGGGGTGATGCGCAGGCTGACGCCGGATCTGGTTATTCTCTGCGCCAAAGGAGCCACTCCCTCTTGCAGGCCAACCTGTATATTGGGTTCTTCCAGGACCATTTCCGCAATTTCGCCGCGGTAGAGTAATTGCCTCTTCCCATCGCTGTCCGGGGACGGCTCCGCTTCCGGGAAACTGTAAGTGAAGCGCAGATTCTTTATGATAAAGTTGCGCTTGTCCGGGCTGAAGGCGCCCTCATCCCAGGCCGCTTCGCTGTGGGGAATGAGGTTTTTAAAAATGCTGAGGAGCCTTTCCCCATAGTCTTCATAGCGTTTGGCGTCAGGCGGCGGCGTTTTGTCGCAGCCTCCGCTTGTCAATATAAAAAGCATAACAAGGGGCAGGCTCAGGCCGATTAGAAATTTTTTCATTATCTCCTCCAAATTACTTAATAATGACCGACTTACTTGACTAACCCGGAAATTTTCGCTTTAAAGCAAAGGCACGGCCGGGGATTCTTTGATCACAGTTACTAAATTACCCCATAAGCTCTCCTTTGCCCAGAGCGGGCGGGTTTTAATTTCAGCCGGGGGCGCGGAAGAAGAAATTGACGTTTATTTTTATAGAGGTAGGAGATCAGGCTTTGCGGTATGATTCTGAAGGGATGTTGGTTGGAGGCGGCGGGCAATTAGGCGCTCAGGAGGCGGCGCGCCAAAGCGGGGCGGATGATTATATTTGATAAACTGTCTAAACGCTATCATAACAAAGCGGGTTGGGCGCTGACTGATATCAGCGTACATATCAGCCCGGGGCAATTTGTTTTCTTAACCGGGCCGTCAGGGGCGGGCAAGTCCACCATGCTGCGTTTGATTTATGGGGCGGAACTGCCCAGCCGGGGAACCTTGCGGGTGGGAGGGGCGGATCTGGGCCGGATCAAGGCCGGGCAGATTCCCCGTCTCCGGCGCAACATAGGAGTGGTATTTCAGGATTTTCGCCTGTCCGCGGGCGGAACCGTGCTGGAGAATGTGGCTCTGCCCCTGCATGTGGCGGGCATGCGGGGGAAAAAGCTCATTGCCGCCGCCGCCGAGATTATGCGCCGGGTAAACCTGCTGGATAAAGCGCAATGCCGGGCGGGCAGCATGAGCGGGGGAGAACAGCAGAGGGTGGCTGTGGCCCGGGCTTTGGCTACCGGGCCTCCTTTGCTCCTGGCAGACGAGCCCACCGGCAATCTCGATCCGGACAATGCCCGCGAGGTTATGCGTCTTCTCCTGGACGCTCACCAGGCGGGCGCCACCGTGCTGGTGGCTACCCACGATCCTCTGCTGCTGGGCCTGGTGAAAGGCGCCCGCTGCCTGCATCTGACCCAGGGGCGGTTCAGTATGGATGAGACACTGTGAAAGGGCCGCGTTTTGGTCTTTTCAGCCGCACCTGGAGACAGATGGGCGGGAATTTGTGGCTGCAGGCTGTGGCGGTAAGCACACTTAGCTTATGCCTGTTTATTATGGGCCTTATTTTCCTGGCCAGTTTCAGCCTGGACGGCTTTTTGAACCGGATCAGCACGGGCGCGGCTTTGCGCCTGGTCTTGCCGTCCGGTTTAAATGCCAGGGAAGGCGCTTCTCTGGCCCTGGCCTTGCAGGAATGGCCGGAAGTGCGATCCAGCCGCTACCTTAGCCCCCAGGACGGGCTGGGCCGTCTAGGCCGGAGATTCGGTTCCCTGAATTTACTGGAAGGGCTGGAAGAAAATCCTCTGCCGGCCATTATCGAAGTAGAGCTGGCCGCTGACGTCAGCCCGGACGCTTTCACGGCCAGGCTGGCCGGGCTGGGGGAAGTGGCGGAGGTGGTGGAAGCCAGGCCCTGGTTACAGCGCCTGGAACAGATTCGCCGTCTGATCCGGCTTATCACTTTTGCCTTAAGCCTGGTTATGTTTCTGGCTTTGGCCCTGGTAGTCAGCAACACCATGCGTCTGGCGGTATATGTGCGCCGGGAACAGCTCATTATTTTGGACATGCTGGGAGCCGGCCGTTTCTACATGCGGGAGCCGTTTATCCTGGAGGCCATTTTACAGGCCCTGCTGGCCGGGCTGTTCAGCAGTCTGGGGCTGGCCGCGCTTATTTACATCATCCCTTTGCTGCCGGAAACCCCTTTGTGGCTGAGCGCGGCTCTGCCTCTGGGCCTGCCCTGGGAGATTCCCCTTTACCTGACCGCCATTAACGTGCTGGCCGGGCTGGCCGGGAGCTGGCTGGGAGTCAGCCGGATACTGCGCCTGCCCGATGTGGCCTGAAGGTCTGATTTATGCGTTGCTCCTTTTTCAGCGGAACTGTCCCCCTCATATTTTTGCTCTGTTTATTCCTGTTCTGTTCCTGGGCGCAGGCTCAGTCTTTGGAAGAAGCGGCCCTGGAGATGCGCCTGCGCCTGGGCCAGAGTATGCGCCAGGAACATAATATTTTAAATGAACTGGAAAAATTGCAAAATTGGCTTAGGCAGGCCAGAGAGGAAGAGCGCCTCCTTAAAAGCGGAAGAGAGGAATTGGCCGCCTTGCAGGCTGAATTATCAGCTTCTCTGCCGGAGCTGATTGAGGAGGAAGCCGCGGCCGGCCGGCAGTGGCAGGAATTGAGGCGCGCTTATCAGGCTCAGCTGCGGGCGGTCTATTTATACGCTCCGGAAGTGGAAGAGTGGATATTCGCCTCTGACGGGGATCTGCACAACGCCCTGGCTTTCCGGCAGGATCTGGAAATACTTCTCAACGCCCGCCGGCGCGGCCTGCAGAGCCTCAAAAATCAAGCCGCGGCCCTGGATCTGCGCCTGGCCGGTCTCAAAGTCCGCCAGGAACAGTTGCGGGATCTGGCCGCGGCCTTCAATCTGACTCAGGAAGAACTGACCCGCCTGAGCCGGGAGCGCCTGACCGCCCTCCAGGATATGGCTGAACGGCAAAGCGAACTCAGGCAAAACCGGGATAACCTGGAAGAGGCCGGCCTGCGCCTGGAACGGGCGGCCAATCTGCAACTGCCTCAGATCGGCGACAGTCAGGCTCCGGATACCGGGGCCTTGGAAGGCAAAGGAAAATTCTTCGCCCCGGTGCAAGGGACATTGCTCTCCGATCCCAGGCTTAAATTCAGCCTGTTGGAAGCCCCGCCCGATTCCCAGGTGCGGGCGCCCTGGGCCGGAGTAGTGGCCTTTGCTCAACTGACGCCCGGCTACGGGCAATTGGTGGTCATTGACCACGGACAGCGCCTGCATTCCGTATTGGGGCATATGCATAATCTGCGGGTCAAGGCCGGAGATTCAGTCTATACCGGCCAGATCATCGGGTCTTTGGATCAGTCCGGCCTGTTGTATACAGAGATAAGAATGCGGGCGCAAACCCAGCCTGTAGGCGACTGGCTGTTCGGCGCCGCCCGGCCGGAGAGAAATTGATCTGTATTAATATCACATAGTTATTACACAGTTGGGAAAAATGCTGAAAAATATTTTAGGAATAACCGTAAGCGCGGCCGCTCTGGGGCTGTTTGTAATTATAGTGGACTGGAATGCCGCCTGCCTGGCTCTGGCCGGCCTTGATTACTTTTATCTGCTCCTCAGTTTATTGTTCATGGCGCTGCCCTATCTTTTCCGCCTCCTGCGCTGGCGTCTGCTTCTGCTTCCTCTGGCCGTCCTGCCTCTGCGCCCGATATTCAGCGCCATGTGCATTGGTTTTCTGGCCAATAATCTCCTCCCCGCCCATTTGGGCGAACTGGTGCGCGCCTATCTCCTGGGACGCTGGCGGCAGCTGAGCGCCAGCGCGGTGCTGGCCACCGTGGTGATGGAACGCATCTATGACGGCCTCATGCTGTTGCTGATGCTGCTGGGGGTGCTGCTTTTTCTGCCTCCGGGGCCGGAGCGGGCAGGAGACTTAAGCCTGACGGTTATTCACAGCGCCGGTCTGGCGGGAGCTGTTCTATTTGGCGGGCTGATGATCCTGATGCAGCTTCTGCGCAGCCGCTGGCACAAAATGGAGCCCCGGCTGCGCCGCCTGACTTCTTTCCTTTCCCCTTCCCGGCAGGACAGCCTCATCGCTCTGCTGGATTCTTTCGCCCAGGGCCTAGCTATGGGAGGTTGGCGGCAATTGGGCGGAATAGGTCTGTATTCGTTGCTGGTCTGGATCAGCTTCGCTCTTTCGGCCTGGTGCCTGTTTGCCGCCTTTTCTCTTGAATTAGGCCTGATGGCCGCTTTTCTGCTTGAGGCGGTTGTGGCCCTTTCCCTGCTTATCCCCGCGGCGCCGGCTTATGTGGGCACATTTCAGCTGGCCGCCATGTTCACTTTAGGCTATCTGGGAGCGGACACCGGGGCGGCGGGCAGTTACGCCCTGCTACTGTGGCTCATTTCCTTTGTGGTCAGTACTGGCTTCGGCCTGCTGGCCCTCTCTCTGGAAGGAGTGACTCTTAAAGATCTGACCAAAATTGAAAAATAATTTTTTCTTGCAAAATAATTGCTCCAACCCCTTGCAAAATAATTTGCCAATTCCATAATTGAGAACGCTGTGACAGGGTTTTGCGCTTTGTTTGCGCAAAAAATCCGAAACTCCTATGGCGGCTTGAATGAGGATTGGGATTAATGAATAATTGCGCTTGGGTAACTGATATCTGGGGCCAGTTTGGGAAAAGAGGCCTCTTGCTAAAACCCATATAATATGTACTATTAAGTATCGGGACTTGTTACAAATTGCCGTCCCCGGCCCGCTTCCGGCCTCGTATATTTTATAATCGCAAGAGGCCTCAGGATCGCCGATTAGGCGCTTTTGAGATGCGGCGGGAGTTTAACCTTAGATTATTGTTGGAAATTTTAGGAAGCAAGATAATTAACATGAAAAACAAAAATGCTGTTGCCAATACCGCTGAAGCGCCGGTTCTTCCCCGCGCCGGCCGGCTGTTCAGCTCTGTGACTCTTGTTCTGGCTCTGGTGGCGGCCGCTGTGTATATTTGTCAATACTGGCGGGTTCCTTTTATTAATTATAATATCTGGGCCACTTCCTGGTTCGGGTATGTGTGCCTCATAAGCCAGATTCTTCTGGCCGTCAATCTGCTGACCCTGGTCTGGCGTTTATATCTTTTTAAAACTTATAAAAATATGCCCGCCTGTTCTGACCCCGACCTTCCCCGTATCAGCGTGCTGGTCCCGGCCTACAATGAAGGCTCCCAGGTGCTGGCGACTCTGCGCAGCATATGCGCCAGTGATTATCCGCGGGAAAAGATACAGGTCATAGCCATTGATGACGGCAGCAAAGATGACACCTGGGAGTGGATGGTGCGGGCCAAAGCCGAATTGGGGGCGCGGGTGGAGCTTATCAAACAGCCTAAAAACGGCGGCAAGCGCCATGCCCTTTATACCGGTTTCCAGCGGGCCTCCGGGCAGATATGGATCACCATTGACAGCGACTCGGTGGTTGAGCCTTGGGGAATGCGCAATCTGGTAAGCCCTTTTGTGCATGACGCCCGGGTGGGCGGAGTGGGCGGCAATGTGCGGGTACTCAACTGGAAACAGGGATTCATTCCCAAAATGCTGGAAATAGCCTTTACTTTTGGCTTTGATTTTGTCCGGGCCACCCACAGCCGGGTAAACACGGTCATGTGTACTCCCGGCGCCATGTCCGCCTTCCGGGCCAGCGCGGTGCGCCCGGTTATGGATGAATGGCTTAATGAAAAATTTCTGGGCAAACCCTATAATATAGGGGAAGACCGCAATCTGACCAATCTGGTCATCAGACAGGGATTTCATATCCTGTTTCAAAGCAACGCCAACGTGTTCACCAATGTGCCGGTCACTTACCGGAGCCTTTGCAAGATGCTCCTGCGCTGGGCGCGCAGCGATGTGCGCGAATCCATACTGCTGGGCGCTTTTATTTTCAAAAATTTTCGCCCTACAGGCAAACTCGGGGCCAGACTTAATCTGCTGTTGAGCTGGATTGACATGAGTGTTACCCAGCTCATTCTGTTGATGACTTTATTCAGCCTGCTTTTTATGCCCCTAAAGTTTATTTTGCTGACCCTGGTCATGCTGGGTCTGGGGGCGGGCCTGACGCCGGTTCTGATATATTTATGGCGTCATCACAGCCTGCGCGCCCTGTGGGGCGTCCCTTATGTAATATTTTATTTTCTGGCCCTTTCCTGGATTCAGGTATACGCCTTTTTCACGGTACACCGCTCAGGCTGGCTGACCAGGCAATTGCCCGGCGGATCCCTGTCCGGCAGATCCTGGGGGCGGTGGCGCCTGGCTCCTATGTATGCCCTGTCTCTCCTGGTGGCGGCGGTTATTATCCAGAGCGGTCCTCAGTCGCCCATGGCGCCTTTTTCTCCGGCGGGGCCGCAGCTAGTAGCCGCGGCAACCCCGATCCAGGCGGCGGATATGCCCGTTCCCAGCCGGAATTTTTCCTGGTACCTGATGGCCCAGACGAACCTGGGTCCGCAGAACGACGGATTATGGCAGCTGGGCGGGGTGGAAATGATTTTTACCAAAATGGACGGTTCATCTCTGCGCCTGCAGGGGCGGGAAGCTGTTTACAATCCTGTGACCCGTGAACTCAACTTAAGCGGCGGCGTCCGCATGTCCAGCGATGACGGCATCGTTTTAACCTCTTCCAACGCGGTTAACTTTTCCCACGCTACCTTGAGCCTGGGCAGCAACGATGAAGTGGTGCTGACCGGCCCCGGCCTCAATATCAAGAGCAAAGGCATGCGTATAGACCTGCTGGATAACCGCACTTATTTCCTTAATGATCCCCAGGCTCCGGTTTACCGCTCTCTGCGCACGGCGCCGGGCAATAAAGTATTCGCCACTTTGGGCTGATTCGTTTCTTTGCTGTGGCTCAAGGCGGCAATGCGAGGAAAGGCAATGAATTTTATTCCTGAATTTACCCCCGCGGCTTTGGCCGGGCGCCAGCTGGCCGGTCTTAAGTGGACGGTCAGCCATGCCTATGAACACAATAATTTCTACCGCGCCGGGTTGGAAAAGGCCAAAGTTCGTCCGGAACAGATAAAATCCCTGGATGACATAAGACGGCTTCCTTTCACCACCGCTAAAGATCTGACCAGCGAATATCCCTTCCCTTTTCTGTGCGTGCCTTTGGAAAAAGTGGTGCGCGTTCATGCCAGCAGCGGCACCACCGGCAAACGCAAGGTCATGACTTATACCCAAAAAGATGTGCATGACTGGGCGCGCATGTTTGCCCGCTGTTACCAGATGGCCGGGTTGACGGCTTGGGATCGGGTGCAAATCGCGGTGGGCTATGGGGTTTGGACCGCCGGGGTCGGTTTCCAATTGGGCTGTGAGGAGTTTGGGGCTATGGCCGTGCCCGTGGGGCCGGGAGCGATTGACATGCAATGTCAGTTTTTGGAAGATTTTCAGAGTACCGTGCTGGGTTGCACCGCTTCCATGGGTTTGCTGCTCTCGGAGGAAATCAAGCGCCGCGGCTTAAGTAACCGCCTGGCTCTGAAAAAAATCATTTACGGCTCGGAGCGGTCTTCCGAAGCCATGCGCCGCAAGATCAGCGAACAGCTGGGAGGGGCGGAATTGTTTGACATTCCTGGGCTTACGGAACTGTATGGGCCGGGCACGGGCATAGAATGTCAGGCCCACAGCGGCATGCATTACTGGGGGGACTATTATATTCTGGAAATCATCAATCCCCATACCCTGGAACCGGCCAAGCCAGGGGAAACAGGGGAGATGGTGGTGACTTCATTGTGCAAGGAGGCTTCGCCTCTTTTACGTTACCGCACCCGCGATCTAACCCGCCTCCTGCCCGAACCCTGCGCCTGCGGCAATCTTTTTCCCCGGCATGACCGTATCCTGGGACGCAGCGACGACGGCATCAAATATCGGGCGGTAAATATCTATCCCGGCCAGGTGGACGAAGTTTTGAGTCAGGAAACGGAAGTCAGTTCCGAATACCAGATTCATCTGGAACGCCGCGACGACGGCCGGGAATATATGACCGTAAAAGTGGAGCGCCGGGAAAGCTCATCTTCAACCGAGAACAAGGCCCTGGAGGCCCGCATAAGCAAAGCGATCAAATCCAAAATGCTGGTGAGCGCGGAAGTGGAGCTGGTTGACTTCGCTTCTCTGCCCCGCTCAGAGCGCAAGACCCAAAGAATCTTCGACAGCCGCTTTGAATAATAATCCATATCTGTTGCACAGTTAACTACGCAACAGATATGGATATATTTCTTGGCGGCCGGGAGCATTGACATCCGGGGCAGTTAACCGCATAATTTATTTGGGTCAGTAGCGGCCTTACTTCGGTTAGTCCGACAATCAGGCCTCTTCCGGCCCCTGCGATGTTGCGGTTTTTCATGTTTCAGCAGATATGATGGCGGCTGTTGCCGCGAAAATAACGCATTGTTCCCGAATTCTTGCCCGGAAAGGATATAATGCCGGTTTTTTCTGCCTCCGCTCGTTTATATCCCTCCCTGGGGAACCACCGAGAACGAAGACTGCTTTTTGTCTTTGCCGCGGGCAGGCAGATTTTTGTCCCCTCCGGCGCGGGCATACGCGTAAGGGCAACCCATGCTGGGCCTGAAATTTAAATTTCTCGCTCCTTTTTTGCTGGGCGCCTTGCTGCTTACTCTGATTCTCTCCGTTTACAGTTTCACCTCGGTGCGTTCCACCGTGGAAAACAACATTACCGTCTTTTCGGAAACGCACAGTAAGAAAGTAGCGTCCGACATGACCTACCTGCTCCGGCATATGCTGGACAATCTGGAAAAAGTGACTTCAGAGCCAAAAGTGGAAATGTTGCTGCGAAACCAGGGGGAACTTTCCTCCGCGGAGGCGGAGGATCTGCAGCAATGGCTGAATTTGCTGGTGGAGAGCAACGACTATAACCGCAATCTCTATATAGTCAACAGCGCGGGGATATGCGTTGCCGCCTATAGTATGCTCCAGCTGGGGGTGGACTATTCCAACCGGCCTTATGTGCGCGACGCTCTGCAGGGTATTACTTCATTCGGGGACATGAAAGTCGGCTCCATGACCAATAATCTGAATACCGCCGCCGCCGCGCCTCTGTTCCTCAATGGCGCGGTGCAGGGCGCGGTGGTGACCATCAATGATTTTCCGGCCATAGTTGACTATCAGGAAGAAAATGGCTCCGGCGACCTGCGCGCTCTTTTTACCGCCTTTCTGAGTCCGGAAGGCTCTTTTATGGCCCATCGGGACCAAAGTTTGATCAAAGAGCAGGGCAAATACGCTTCCTTATACAAAGATCTGTTTGCCGCCGCCCGGGCCGAACAGCAGGCGGAATACGATCTCAAGGGCCGCAATTATATTGGATTCGCCCAGATAGAACCCATGAGCAAATGGCTGGTGATAACCAGCGGCGTGAGAGAAGAGGTGCTGGCCTCAGCCTCCAACATCGGACGCACGGTTTTCATTATCAGCATTTTAGTCATGATCATCATTTGTTTTGCGGTGGTGAGGGTCGCCAACGGGCTGTTGAGTTCTCTATTGTCACTGATCGAATACGCCCACACGGTGGCGCACGGGGATTTACAGCGGGACCTTCCCCCCAGCCGGCGCCGGGACGAACTGGGCGAGCTGCACAATTCCCTGCAAACCCTTGTTTCCTCTCTGCGCCGGATGGTGGAGAAAAGTCAGGAGGCCAGCACCATGAAGAGCCAGTTCATGGCCAACATGAGCCACGAAATCCTCACTCCCCTGAATGCCATTATGGGCATGACCCATCTCTGCCAGGCCGACAGCAGTCTTAGCCCGGCCGCTCTGGACTATCTGTCCCATATCCGGGGAGCGGGCCGGCGTCTGCAGGGAATAATCAACAATATCCTGGATATTTCCAAAATAGAAGCCGGAATGTTTGAACTTAACATCATCCCCTTCGATCTGCGCAAAGTCATCCGGGAGATTGTCATGGCTCACCGAGTCGGCGCCGCCGCCAAAAACATCTCTTTGGACATGTCCTATCAGCCGCCCGAAGCCCCGGATTTTTTCGTCGGTGATCCGGCCCGTCTGAGGCAGGTTATAAACAATCTGGTGGACAATGCCGTAAAATTCACCGCCCAGGGCGAAGTCTCCATAACTTGCCGCGTCAGCGCCGGAGCGGAAGGAGAAAACGCCGGCATAAGCGTCAGTGTGCATGATTCCGGCATCGGCATGGATGAAGAGACCAAAAATAAAATATTCAATCCTTTTACCCAGGCGGACGCCTCAATTACCCGCGAGTTTGGCGGCACCGGTCTGGGGTTGACCATAAGTGAGCGCATTATAAAGATAATGGGCGGCAGCTTTACAGTCACCAGTACCCCCGGCGCGGGTACGGATTTTACCTTTACCGTATCGCTGGCGCCGGAAAAACAGATCCGTAAAAATTTGCCCGCGGACTCATGGCAGGATGCTCTGGCCGGCTTAAGCCTGGAGGGCAGGCGCATTCTCATTGCCGAAGACAACAGGGTAAATCAGATTATTCTGCAAAAATTCCTTCACCCCACCGGGGCGGAGATAGAGACTGCCAATAACGGCGCCCTGGCGGTGGAGGCGATTCAAACAAAGCCTTTTGATCTTATTTTCATGGACATGCAGATGCCGGTCATGGACGGCCTCCAGGCTACCAGAATAATTCGGGAAAAATTTCCCGCCCCTGCCCTGCCCATTATCGCGGTCACAGCCAACGCTTTAAAAGAAGACAAGGAACTGGCCTTCCAGGCCGGTATTGACGATTACATAACCAAACCCATAGAACCTTCCCACCTCATCACCATCCTGAGCCGCTGGATGGGAAAAGGAGAATTGAATTGATATGAGAAGATATACAAAAAATATATTGGTTTTGTTTTTATTTCTTTTTTATCCGATCTCCGCTATCGGGGCGGAGGACAGACTGATTTTGGGCATATCCATACCAAGCGCCGACCATGGCTGGACCGGAGGGGTAGTCTGGTGGGCGGAAAAGGCGATAAAAGAAATACAGGCCGCCAATCCCCGGCTTGAGGTGATATTCAAGCAGGCGGTCAACCACAGGGAGCAGTCTTATGACATAGAAAATATGCTGGAGAATAATATACAAGCTCTGGTCATACTGCCCCATTATCCTCCGCCTCTGGCCAATATTCTGCGCCGGGTCCACAATCAGGGCGTTTTTATTATCACAGTGGACCGCACCGCCCCCACCCTGATCAATGACGTCTATGTAGCGGCCAACAACTATGAATTCGGCTATATGTGCGGGGAATATATGGCTCGGGCCAGCGGCGGGCAGGGAAAGCTGCTGGTTATGGAAGGCGTGCCCTGCGACGTCAATACCTTACGGGTCAAGGGCTTTCGCGACGCCATCGCCGCTTTCCCCGCCATGACAGTCATGGACAGCCAGCCGGCTCATTGGAGCGAGGAAAAAGGCTATGAACTCATGCAGAACTATCTGGCAGCCTTCAGTCAGATTGACATGATCTGGTGCGGAGACGATGATGTACTCATGGGAGCCTTGGCGGCCTATAAGCAATCAGGACGCCAGGACGTGAAAATGATGCTGGGCGGAGGCGGTTCCAAGCGGGTGATAGAAATGATCATGGCCGGCGACCCTCTGGTTCCGGCTACCGTAACTTATCCGCCTGATATGATTTACAAAGCTATATCAATGGCCAGTCAGCGGCTCATCGCCGGAACTGAATATGATAAAGAGGTGATCGTGCCTTCGCAATTAATCACCAAGGAAAACGCGGAACAGTTTTATCATCCTGACAGCATATATTAAGAGAGGGTCCTGAATTTTGTGTAAACGCTCAGGCTCCGACTTCAACCAAGAATCCTGTTCCATACGACGAACAGCTACGCGCTGTTGGCGATGGCAATCTACTGGACTTGCCTGGATACGATTGGAAGCACGATTTATATTACGCAGCAGCCCATATAAGGCAACTTATTCATCAAGCTACAAATCAAGTATGTCATTCCGGCGTTCTCACCAAAGAGCAAATGAAGAAAGTATTTTCTTTATATAATGGAAAAGGAGACGACGCGGCAAAATATGGAAATGATGCCATGCGGAGAATTGCTAAAGCTCTCACAGGAGATGAACCGTTATTTTTTTATGAGAAATAATATGTTTCCTATAAAAAAAATTCCTATAAAAAAGATTTTATTTCTTATTTTGTTATTCATACTATATTTTACAGAGATAGTCCCTCATGTATTTTGCTTGATAGCCAACAGAGGATAT
>JAIRYI010000051.1 GCA_031267815.1 Desulfarculales bacterium
GAGTCATTATGTAAAATATTCAAATTTTTTATTTTTTTTCTTGCCGGTAAAGGGCACGCTCGGCCATCACCCCGGCGCTCCAGGAGTCTATCTCCACCAGATAGCCGTAGAGGGCTAAAACATCCGGGGCGGATATGAATAGGCGCGGGCCTTCGGCCTGCCAAGTCACAGCCGGGTAGGCCGGTGGAGCGGGCAGGGGCGCCAGGGTCAAGGTCTCAGTCACCACCCTGGGGCGGGGAAGCGCAACATAAGCAAAGGCATAAGGCCATGTAGGGGCGGCAAATAAAAAAAAGCCCCCTTTTGGGAAGTATGCCACCGCCATCTCTGACTTTTTCAGCAACCTACCGCTTTGGCCCCTACCAGATCTACATCTATATCTTTCAGATTATTTTTTGTATCGGCCTGATCCATTTTCGCCTCCTGTTCGGTTAATATTTGTCATATATCCCATGCAAGACCGGATTTCAAGATTGTGGCCGAAATCCGAAGAAATTTTTCTCACCTGCTCCCTTTGACCGCCTGCTGCAATTCCTGATTATATTTAACTATGCCTTGGGCAATGCCCTCGGCCAGAAGATTTAGATAGGCTTCGCCGGTTAAGCGGGAGCGTTCGCTGCTATTGGTCACAAAGCCCACCTCACACAGAATGGCCGGCATGCGCGCCCCGATAAGTACATAAAAAGGCGCCTGTTTGACCTTAAGGTCAGTCACTTTGTGTTTACGTTCCACACTGGCCAGCATCTCTCTTTGCACCATCCGGGCCAGGCGGTTGGATTCGTTGATCTTGGAGTTGAGCATAAGGTCATTTAAAATAGTCTGTAAATCGTTGAGAGAGCGCTGGGTAGTGGCGTTTTCCCGCGCCGCCACCCGCATGGCGTCTTCATCGGTGGCCAGATTGAGAAAATAGGTCTCAATGCCGTTGAGTTTGGCGCTGGGGGCGGCGTTGACATGAATAGAGACAAACAAGTCCGCGCCTTTGGTGTTGGCAAAGGCGGTGCGCTCTTCCAGAGGGATGAATACATCCTGGGAGCGGGTAAGCAGCACCTTGCATTCAGGCAGATATTGGCGCAGCTTGGCCGAGACCAATTTGGCCAGTTGCAGGGTAATGTTTTTTTCCACGACTTTATTGCTGGAAGCTCCCGGATCTTTGCCTCCGTGGCCCGGATCCAGGACCACGGTTCTGACCTGCAGGCCCAGTTGAGCGGCCAGACCGATCTGGCTGGGTTGGGCGGCGGCCTGGCCTCTGGGTACCCGATGGCTGGTGGAAGGGCCGGGCGCGACCGGGGGCACGGACCCGCCGGCGGAAGAGGCCTGGGCCTCATAAGCGCCGGAGAAACAGTCCACCACCAGACGAAAAGGGTTATCCAGAGTAAAAACTTTATAGGAAGTCAGATCTTGCAGAGTGATCAGCACCCGCACCTGATCTTTCTCCGGCGCGCTGTATTGGACCGCCCGCAAAAGCCCCTGGGCGGCCGGGACAATGGGAGCGACAGCCGCGTCCAGACTGGCCTGGCTTAAATCCAGCTGCAATCTTTTTTCTCCCTGGCTGTCCATGCCGCCGCGCAAAAGACGGGTGGAGTAAGGAGCGGGACTTTCCAAGTTCAGCACCACTCTGGCATAGCCGGGCACGGACCATTGGCGGATATCATTTATCTTGCTTATATTAGGACGCGTAAGAACAGGGGCGGCCGGAGAAGGGGTATTGATAAGCGGCGGAGCGGGCGGCTTATTCAGGAGCGGTTCCAGTTGACCGGCCTGACTTAAGGCGGGCCCGCTCATATCCCCTTTGGGAAAATTGGTCTTTACTTTCAAATATTCCAGATATGCCTGTTTTAAATCCCCTTTGCTTTTATAAAGTCCGGCTATAGCGTATTGAGCGTCGTCAGCCAGATTGGAAGCGGGGAATCTCTGGATAAGCAGGTCATAAGCGCGCACCGCCCGGCCAAAGTCTTCCGGCTGTTTGAATTTATTGTAAGCTTCCCCGCTTACCCGGCCTGCCCAAAACAGGCAGCGGGGGGCCAGATCGCCGTTATTTTGGCTGTTGTATAAAGCCATGAAGCGCTGGCCCAGCACCTGCCATTGATAGAGGTCGTTGCTGCGTTTTACGGTTTCGTATTCCTGCCGGGCCTGATTAAAAGACTGTTCCACCGCCACCATGGCCCCGGCGGCCCAAGCTGTCTCTCCGCCCGCACCTATGCCTGTCAAGAGCAGAATCAAGCCCAGGCAAAAATTTCTCGGCGTTTTAATCAAGGCCATTCTGCAATTCTTCCAGTAGATTAAGCGCCTGCAAGGGCGTCAGGGAACTTATATCCAGATTGCGCAAAGCGTCGAGAGCCGGATGGGACGGGGCGGCGAACAGAGACATCTGGGGGGATCGGTTGATCTCCCGGCCCAGCATTTTTTCATGTTCCAGCTGGCTCAGTATATGCTGCGCCCGGCTTATGACCTGCGGGGGCAGGCCGGCCAGCTTGGCCACCTGAAGCCCGTAGGAGCGGCTGACTCCGCCGGGGGCCAGGCGGCGCATGAAAACAATATTGCCTTTAAACTCTCTTACCGCCACATTAAAATTGCGCAGCCGGGGACAGGAATTAGCCAGATCTATAAGTTCATGGTAATGGGTGGCAAACATGGTCTTCACCCCCACCCCCTGGAGATCATGGAGAAATTCCACCACCGCCCAGGCCAGGGACAGGCCGTCAAAAGTGGAAGTGCCCCGGCCCACTTCATCTAAAACAAGCAGGGAATGGGGAGTGGCTTCCCGCAGGATCTGGGAGGTCTCCACCATTTCCACCATAAAGGTGGACTGGCCCCGGGCCAGATTGTCCAAAGCCCCTACTCGGGTGAAGATGCGATCCAGAACAGGAATTTGCGCGCTTTCCGCGGGCACAAAAGATCCCATGTGGGCCAGGATGGCGATAATGGCCACCTGGCGCAGAATAGTGGACTTACCGGCCATATTGGGTCCGGTGATGATGAGCATCTGCTGTTCATTGTCCAGAGTCACATCGTTGGGCACAAATTCTCCCGCGGGCAGCATCTCTTCCACCACGGGATGGCGGCCGCCGCTGATATGCAGCAGCGTCCCCTCTTCTCCGATTAAGGGGCGGCTATAGGCTTTGTCCACAGCCAGACGGGCCAGGGACGCCAGGACGTCCAGACGGGCCAGAGCCCGGCCGCACAGCATAAGTCCGGCGCTGCGCGCGGCCACCTTCTGGCGCAGGTCTTGAAAAACAGTGTTTTCCAGAGCCAGGGCGTCTTCCTCCGCGCTTAAAATAGCGCTTTCCTTTTCTTTGAGTTCCATGGTGATATAGCGCTCGCCTCCGGCCAGGGTCTGTTTGCGGATGAAATTTTTCGGCGCTTTGGCTTGATGGGTTTTGCTGATTTCAATGTAATATCCGAAAACTTTGTTAAATCCTACTTTAAGGGAGGCAATGCCCGTCTGTTGCCGCAAATCCCGCTGCAGCTCGCTCACCCAATTTCTGCCCTGACTGACCAGATGGCGCAGTTTATCCAGACGGGAGTTGATCCCGTTGGCAATGGCTCCTCCCTCGCTTAAGGACAGAGGCGGGTCAGCGGTCAGAGTGCGGCGCAAAAGAGAAGTTATATCACCCAAGCCGTCCAGCAGAGGAAGTATTTCCCGGAGCAGGGGAGCGCGGCAGGCCCGCAGGGCCTGGATGAATTCCGGAAGCATCTCCAAGCCGGCGCGTAAGGCGGCTAAATCACGTGGGCCGGCCTGGGCCATCCCCACTCTGCCCAGAAGGCGGGGCAGATCCGGCAGCTGGCGCAGGAGGGCGGCCAGCGAATCCAGACCGGTCAGGTCAGAAGCCAGCTCGGCCACCGCCTGCTGGCGCGCTTCGATCAGCCTCCGGGTGCGCAAGGGCAGACTAAGCCAGTCTTTAAGCATGCGGGCGCCCATAGCGGTGTGAGTTTTATCTATGGCCGCCAGCAGGGAACCGCGGCGTCCTCCCAGCAGGGCGCGAAATATTTCCAGATTGCGCAAGGTGTTGTTATCCAGGGTCAGATAGCCCTCCGGTTTATAAAAATTGAGGGTTTTGACATGCTCCGGGATCAGGCGCTGGGCGCGCACAACCGTGGCCCACAACATGGCCGCGCTGATAAGTCCGGGAATTTTCTCATCCGGATCCATTTCATGGAGCAAAACGCCCAGGATTTGCCTGGCCTCGGCTTGATCAGGCAGGGAGGTTAGCGTGCGGGGCAAAGCCGCCATTTCACCTAAGTAGCCGTTAAAAGGATGTTTATTCTGTTCCTGGGGCAGAATTATTTCCCATGGCTCCAGACGGGCCAATTCAAAGCCAAGGCTTAACCGGTCAGGCAGAGTGGCAGCCATGAACTCCCCGCTGCTCAGATCCAGACAGGCCAGGCCAACCTCCTGTTCCTGAAAGCAAACAGCGGCCAAATAACGGTTTTCGTGCGGTGATATGCGCTCCGGGTCTGTGTACATGCCTGGGCTGATCACTCTGGTGATCTGACGTTTTACCAGACCCTTGGCCTGGCTGGGGTCTTCCACCTGGTCGCATATGGCCACTTTAAAACCGGCTTCCACCAACAGGGCCAGATACTGATTCAGGGCATGATGAGGCACTCCGCACATGGGTACAGGATTTTCACTGCTTTTATCCCGGCTGGTCAGGGCAATGCCCAGCACTTGGCTGGCCAGGCGGGCGTCTTCCATGAACATCTCGTAAAAATCGCCCATCCGGAACATAAGAATGCACTCCGGCACTTCTTCCTTCATTTCCAGATACTGGCGCATCATGGGCGTCTGTAAAGAGGAAAGGGACGGTGGGGCTGTAAATTTCTCCGTGATCTTTGGCAATGTGCTGACGCCTTTTCAAGGGGCCATATATTTATTCAAACTCTCGACAAGATATTGGCCGCTGGGAGGAATATCCTTAATCAGCCCGCCCAGCAGCACCTGGTGTACCGTGTACTCCCGGCCGTAATAGGC
The DNA here is from genome assembly GCA_031267815.1 of Desulfarculales bacterium. Lineage (GTDB taxonomy): Bacteria > Desulfobacterota > Desulfarculia > Desulfarculales > Desulfarculaceae > JAIRYI01. The sequence continues at coordinate 4,970 of JAIRYI010000051.1, forward strand.
GGCGGTGGTTTCCCGGTCATAGCCCAGTCCGGTGCCATCCAGAGAGACTCCGGCAAACAGGCCGGCGCTGGATGAATAGGAATAGAGGTCGGAACCGGCGCTGATCCCGGAGGCGGAAATTTCCCCCCTCCGTCCCAGCGGCCCGGCAGCCACGCTGGCGTCAGCCCCTATGGTCATCTGGTTTTTCAGTACCCCGCCCAGCCCGGTGGGACTGGCAATAATTAGAATTAAATCAATTGATTGACCGCCAATCTGCAAGCCCACACTGCCTCCGCCGGCGACAAAAAAGGCGGGCGGGCCCATGGCGCCATCCTCCTGGCGGGCCGAGATTATCCCGCTACCGTAGGAAGCGCCGATGATTAATCCGCCTTTGAGCATAGAGGGGATTATGACCACCGCATAGGCGGTTCTCAGCATCTGGCTGGGAACAGAGGCGTCAATCCGGTTCATCATGCTTTCCAGGACAACCCGGGCTTTGTCCACCGTCAGGTCCGCTTCCCGTTTGCCGGCGGCGCCGGCGGGGGAAACAGAACATAGGGCCAACACTAACAGATAAAATGAAATTTTTTTCATAGATCACCTTGATAACGGAATTTTTCCATCCACCGCCCCGGCGCCGGGCGATGCTTAAAGTTTATAAGGCCATGGTCTTCGTTACATGGCAAAAGAGGCGGGCAGGCTTAAGGCGCCTGCTCCTATGATTATTCGGAAGCGGCGGCCGGCGGCGTTAAAACAATTGTAAGCCATCTCGCCGCCGGTGGCAAGAGACAGGCCTCAAGCTTAAGCCCGTTAATTTTTTAAGTTGTTAAAAAGCTGAAAATATAGTAAATAGAGAATTCCGCAAATTGCCGGGGCCGGCGGTTTGCGCAAGCAATGGCTGACTTTAAACGCGGTGCTGTCAACCATGCCAAATAACAAGTATTTTATAATATGCGACAGGCCTTGAACAGCACTTCCAAATTGCTGTCTGGCATAAGAATAAAGATTGCGGAGGAAATCAATGGCTGCGGTAGAACCATTCAGAGGGTTGCGTTATCAAATTAATGAGGACAAGGAACTGGCCCGTCTGGTAACCCCTCCCTATGATGTTATCAGTCAGGCCAGACAGAACTGTTTATATGAAAATCACCCCAACAATATAATTCGCCTGGAATTGAACCGTCCCGAGCCAGGCGACAGCGAAGACAGCAATATTTACACCAGGGCCGCCCGCTTCCTGCGGGAATGGACAGCCGCCGGCATACTCAAAACGGAAGAAAAGCCCTCTTTATATATTAACGAGACCACTTTCACCGACGCCGGCGGCCAGACCCTGACCCGGCGCGGCTTTTTTGCCCGCCTGCGCCTGGAGGAATTTGCCAGCGGCATCGTCCTGCCCCATGAGCGCACTTTCAGCGGCCATAAAGAAGACCGGCTGAAACTTATCAAGGAGACCAAAACCAATATTTCGCCCATCATGGCCCTTTATCCCGACCCCTCCAATCAGGTTCAGGCCATATTCCGCCAAAGCGCCGCCCGCCATCTGGCCGAGTTCGACGACCCGGCCGGCTGGCACCAGCATCTGCTGGCGGTGGACGAACCGGAAGCCATTGCCGCCATCCAGGAGGTGATGCGCGAAAAAACCATATTTATTGCCGATGGGCACCACCGCTATGAAACCGGCCTCAATTACCGCCGCTATGTGCGGGAGCAAAATCCGGCCCTCTTTGACGCCGCCGCTCCCTGCAATTATATTCTCACTTACTTATGTTCAATGAGCGATCCCGGTCTGACCGTATTCGCCAGCCACCGGGTGCTGCCGCAATGGAAAGATTTTTCCCTGTCCGATTTCCAGGCCCGTCTGGAACCGTTTTTTGCCGTCAGCCAATACCCTCTCTCCGGCAATGGAGAAAAAGACACTGAATTTTTGCGCGAAAAACTTCACCAGGCCGGAAAAGAAGGCGTTGCTTTCGGCTTTATGGCAAAAGGCCGGCCCCACTTCTGGCTGATGACTTTAAAAGATAAAGCCCTGGAGAAGGCAGCCATGCAAGAGAGCGAACCGGCGCTTCAGAGCTTGGATGTGGTTATTTTAAGTGAACTGGTGCTGAACCGGGGTTTGGGATTAAGCACCGGCGATTATGACAAGATTAATTTGATTGAATATATTTCCGGCCTGACCAAAGCGGTGCAGGCGATGAACTCAGGCCGGGCGGATCTGGCCTTTTTTCTCAATCCCACCAAAATTGAACAGGTGCGGGCAGTGGCGGAAAAAGGCCTGATCATGCCCCGCAAATCGACTTACTTTTATCCTAAAGTTTTAACCGGTCTGGTCATGAACCCAGTGGAATAAACGAAGCCGGGATAACCGGCGCCCGTTCGGTGAATCGCCCGGGCAGATTAAAAAACCTTGGGCGGCAAACCGCTTTTGCCGCCCAAGGTAATGAATCACAAAGGCTTTATCTCGCCCATAAGGGCCTTAACCGGTTCCAGGCCATAAGCCGAACGCTGTTCCAAAGCGGTGAGGACGGATCCGCCGCCGGTAAAAAAATAAGATTTGGCATCGTCCAGAGCGCGCAGATATTGCGCCGGGTTAAGCTCTTTTATCTGCTCCAGGGTGTCGCCGCCGCCGTACAGTTTGCGCGCGTCCTTATTCTGCCCGGCAATTTCATAGAGAGCCTGACTGCCTTCCGGAAAATTAGGCGTCAGCCCCATGACCGCGTTGATAAATATGGTTCTGGCCTCACGGAAAACCTTTTTTACTTCCGGATGGCTAAAACTCTGCGCGGCCACATCCAGAGCCAGTCTCAGGCTTTCCCCGGTTTTCATGTCCGCCACCGCCCGGACGCGGCAGCCGCCTTCTTTACGCTCCAGGCTGTCGCTTTCTACAATGTGGCTGAATTCCACTATTTTGCCCTGCCGGCGGTCCATTTCCACCAACTGCCGGGCCAAAGCGATGTCATTCTCTTCCACTCCTTCGATTTTAACGCCATATTTGGCGCACAAATAAGTGTTGTATACCACTCCTCCCAGGGCCAGCCGGTCGGCCTGTTCATAGAGAGCAGTTACCGGGCCAATCTTGGTGTCATATTTGGAACCTGCCACCACCGCCAGAAAAGGCCGTTCCGGTTCCAGCGCCTGAGTCAGACCGAGCAATTCCGCCTGGAGCAGAAACCCGGCATAAGAGGGCAGGTAACGGGCCACATCATAAGTGGAGGCGTGGGGCTGCCAGGAGCCAAAGGCGTCATTGACATACAAATCGGCCAGGCCGGCCAGGGTTTGGGCCAGTTTCTGACGTTCCGGCCCTTTGCTCTCTTCTCCTGTCAAAGTACGGGTGTTAGGCAGGTACAACAACTGGGTCCGCCCGCTTTTAAGTTTGTCCAGGGCTGCGTCCGCGGCCTTTTTATCCAGCGTCAGGCCCTGTCCCGGAGAAGGAAGCGGCTGTTCAATTAGCCCTACCTTACAGCATAGTTTCTGCTCCAGATAAGCAGCCAGAGGAGTGACGTCGCTGTTGCTGTCAAACGTGAAAGTATTGCTCTTTTTATCATAAGGCCTTCCCACATGGGTCATTAAAACCGGTTTGCCGCCGCGGGCCAGAATATTGACAATGGTGCCCAGGCTACTGTCAATGCGGAAAGCGTCTTTGATTTTGCCCTTTTTAATCACATTGTGATCCACCCGCAGTAATACCACCTTGTCTTTTACCTCAGCCTGCTGCAGCAAAGGAAGTCCGGGATTGAGTGTTGCCATAAAGTCTCCCTTTTGAGTTAAAAATTTCGCGCCCAATTGTTAAGTATACAACCTGCCCCGCCGTCATTCGAGGGCTTGCCGGCCAGTTTGATCCCCGCAGCGCCGCTTGACCTAAGCTTGACCTAAGCGGAGCTGCGGACTTATTCACCATTTATGCTTTTATCCGGGTTAACCCTCCGGGTCGGTAATAAGGCCCAATATTTTAAATTTTTTATATAAATGGCTTCTCTCCAGCCCCACTTCCCTGGCCATCTGACTCATATTGCCCTGATGGCGCCGCAGTTTATTTTGCAGGTAAAGTTTTTCGAACCCGGCCCGGGCGCTGCGGTAATCCTTATCCAGGAGGACAGCCAATTCTGTGGATTCCTTGTCTTTTTCCGGCTGATGCAAAGGTTCGGGCAGATGGGACAGGCCTATCTCCTGGCCCTGAGTCATGATTACCAGGCGTTCAATCATATTTTTAAGCTCGCGCACATTACCAGGCCAGTGATATTCACTTAAAACCCGCATGGCTTCCGGGCTGACGCGTTTGGCCGGGCTAAGATGGGGCTGATGGAGAAAATCCCGGGTCAGAAGGGGTATATCTTCCTGGCGCTGGCGCAGGGGCGGGATATGAATGGGCACCACGTTGAGGCGGTAATACAGATCTTCCCGGAAGCGCCCGGCCGCCATTTCCGCGTTCAGGTCTTTATTGGTGGCCGCTATCACCCGCACATTCACCTGGATGGTCTGACTGCCTCCCACCCGCTCAAAACGCTGTTCCTGAAGAATGCGCAGAATTTTGGCCTGGGTCTTGAGACTCATATCAGCTATTTCGTCTAAAAACAAAGTGCCTCCGTTGGCCAGGTCAAAGCGCCCCTGGCGCCTGCTGCCGGCTCCGGTGAAGGCGCCTTTTTCATGGCCGAAGAGTTCGCTCTCAATAAGATCCTCGGGAATAGCCGCGCAGTTGACCTCCACCAGAGGGCCTTCAGCCCGGACGCTCAGGCGGTGAATGGCATTGGCCACCAGCTCCTTGCCGGTGCCGTTTTCTCCGGTAATCAGCACCCAGCTGTTGCTGGGGGCTACCGCGCTTATGGCTTCGCGCAGGGCAATCATGGCCGGGGACTGGCCGACAAGCTGGGGAATTCCGCCGCGCAGCATTTGATTTTCCCGGGTCAGGCGCAGCATTTTTACGGCGTTGCGCAGGCTCAGCAGGGTTTTATCCATGTCCAGGGGTTTTTCAATGAAATCGTAGGCGCCCATACGGACCGCCTTAACCGCGTTCTCCACATTGGCGTGGCCGGAGATCATAATCACCGGCAACTGGGAATTTTTCTGCCGGGCCCGCTCCAGCACTTCCAGTCCGTCCATGCCGGGCAGCCAGACGTCCAAAAGCATGACGTCCGGCATCTCGCCGTCCAAACTATTCAAGGCTTCTTCCCCGCTTCCGGTCAGGCTTATCTCATAGCCTTCATCGCTCAATATGCCGGCCAGACTGCGGCGGATAGGGGGTTCATCATCCACTATTAATATTCGGGTCATACATTTCTCTCAGAAATTAAGCTGATTTCTTATTCCTTAAGCTTTGCCCAGAGGCAGCTCAATCACCATGCGGGCGCCCTGGGGCTGATTGTCCTGCACCCGTATATAGCCGTGGTGATCGGTGATAATACTGCTGACAATGGCCAGGCCCAGGCCGGTGCCGCCGCGCTTGGTGGAGAAATAGGGCTCGAACAGGCGCAGGCGCAGACCGGGAGGCACTCCGGGACCGTTGTCTTCCACTTCCAGGCGGGCCATTTTTAAAATTTCGTCGTAAGAAAGCCTTATCACAATCCGGCGGGGCGGATCAACCGCCTGCACCGCCGCGGTGGCATTGTCCAAAAGATTAATCAGAGCCCGGCCCATTTGTTCTCTGTCCAGATTGAAGCGGGGCGGGCGGTTTATTATTTCCAGAACGTATTCCACATCCTGGTGAGCGGGGCGGAACAGATTCAAGGCGTCTTGAATGATGGCATCCATATCCTCCTGGGCCGGGCGCACTCCGGGCAGGCGGGCAAAATTGGAAAATTCATTGACCAGTCCGCGGATTTCCTCCACTTGATTAATAATGGTGCCAGTGCATTCTTTAAAAATATTCAAATCTTCTTCCGGCAGTTTATCCTCATAGCGGCGAATCAGGCGCTGGGCGGAAAGTTTGATGGGCGTAAGAGGGTTTTTCACTTCATGGGCAATGCGCCGGGCCACTTCCCGCCAGGCGGCCATGCGCTGGGCTTTTTCCAGTTCGGTCAAGTCCTCAAATACCACCACACTGCCCATTTCCCGCCTGTTTTCATCATAAAGGGTGGCCAGGTGAAACATCAAGGACAGGTTTTCGCCGGCAATGTTCAAATTAAGCTGGCGGTCCAAAGAATTAAAGCCCAAGTTGATCTGGGCGATTATTTCTTCCACTATGGGCATATTTTCCGGTTCCACCACCGCCCGCCAGGGCCGGCCGAGGGCCTGGCCGGCCGATATTTTCAGCAGCCGTTCGGCGGAAGGGTTGAAGGCGGAAATCCGGCCCCCGGCGTCGGTGGCCACCACTCCGGCGTTGACGTTGCTTAAGACTATTTCCATATAGCGGCGCCGCTGTTCCAGTTCCTGGTTGGCGGCGCGCATCTCTGTCTGCGCTTCGTCCAGGCGGGCCTTGCTGGTTTTAAGATCCGCGGTCATGCGGTTGAAGGCATTGATAAGCGAGCCGATTTCACCGGGCCCGGCCCGGTCGATAAAGAAGTCATAATCACCTTCCGCCACCCGCTGAGTGCCTTCAGCCACTTCCATCAAGGGATCGGTGATGGATTTGGACAGATAAAGGCCAAACCAGGTGGCGGCAAAGATAACCAGCAGGGCTACAATGGAAAGGGTTATGTACTGCTGGCTGAGATAAGGCCCTTTCAATCCTTCCAGTTCCTTGTAAGAGCGCAGGCCCTGGACGATGATTCCCGTCTGGCGCGCCACCCGTCCGGGCAGGAGATGGTAGGCTACCACCACTCCTTCCTTAAAAGGGCTGACCACAGCGGCATACTGGCTTATGCCCTCTCGCTGCACATAGGACCGGGCCTCCTGCATGTGCAAGGCCTGGGCCAGAAGATCCTGGGGGAACCGGCCGAAATGCACCGGGTTCATACCGCTTTGGGTGATGAAAGCCGTCTCCTTCAATCCCAGGTCAAAGACCTGGAGAGCGCCAAGATCGTAACGGCGGCGCTCTTTTTCCAGCCAGAGAGGCAGATCCGGCGGGTTTTCCTCATCCAACTCCGCGGCGATCAGACGGCTGAAATGGGCGGTCGCGTTCCTTAAGCGTTCGGTATAAGAGCGTTCCAGGTCCAAAGCTTCCTCCAGAGAATTCTCCACCTGCGCGTTGAACCAGTAGTCCATGGAACTGCCCACAAATTGGAAGGCGGCAAAAAAAAGCACGGTTGAGGGGGCGATGGAAAGGATGGCGAAGGCCAGCACCAGACGGGTGCGCAGACGCGCTCCCCAGATGCGGCGCCTGCTTTCCAGGATGAGTTTGAGCAAATTGCGGAAAATGAGGAAGAGAAGCAAAAGCAGGAAGACAATATTGAGATTAATGAGGGCAAAAAGAATGAGCGAGGCGCCCAGAGGCAGAGCCTGGGCCAGGGTAACTACCTGGCTTTCCAGATAAGTTATTATCACCACCGCCACAAGAGTCAGTAGAATTATAATTCGCTCGCGCTTGCGCCGCGCCCGTTCTTTCAGTTCCGCTCTAAGATTATCCATAGTTTACATTATAACAGGGGCGGGGGCGGGGGGGGATTAATTATATCGCCCCCCCCCCCGGTAATTAAAAAAATTTGGGTTGAATACCCCCCCCCCCCCGGG
>JAIRYI010000066.1 GCA_031267815.1 Desulfarculales bacterium
CAGGATTTCAAGCTGGGGCAGTTTTGCTGCCGGTTGCCTGAAAAAACTCTATCCCCAATCTTTCTGTAAACAGTTATTCTGATGTTTTCGAGTCATGAGAGGGGATATTCTCTTACAAAATGGAGATGTGTCACATGGAAAACAATATCATCATGCTCAGTAACGAACAGCGGGAAAAACTCAGCAAATATGCCAGGACAGGAGTACACGGAGCAATGCAGATACGGCGCGCAAAGGCGATTCTGGCATTGGACCGGTCGAACAAGAAAGACCATCTGCGCCTGGGGCGCATTTGCGAGGCGCTGGGCCTTTCGAGGCAGGGCTTGAACGAGATAAGGAAAGATTTCATGGCCTCAAGCAGCATCGAAGAGTTCCTTACGCGCAAGAAACGCAAAACCTCGCCGGTGCCCGCCAAGATAACCGGCGAGGTTGAGGCTCGTATAGTGGCATTGGCTTGCGGCGAGCCGCCCCAAGGTTATGCCAGATGGACAGTCAGGCTTTTGGCCGAAAAAATTGTGGAACTGCGCTATCTCGATAGCCTGTCGCATATGTCCGTGGACCGGCTTTTAAAAAAACGAAATATAAGCCTCACTTGAAGAAGATGTGGCGCATCCCGCCAAAGCAGAACGCCGAGTTAGGCCCAAGCATGGCTCTTGACTCAATACCGCCGGAATCGAATTGTCTTCGCTGCTCTTCCAGTGCCTTGGCGGCAGGCGCGTTCCGTCAACCGGCGCGCTTAACTCCGAGCTGTCCGCTTGGCATACGGCAGCTAACGGCGCCCCAACGGCCGGTATTTGAAGAAGGGGCTTGACCTCGGCCGCTCTATTGGGTATAGTATCCCCTTCGGAATAAATTACGCCCCCAACAGGGCGCCAAGGAGCATAAAACATGAGCAGAGTATGTGATATATGCGGCAAAAAACCCCAGGTGGGAAACAATGTCAGTCATGCCCATAATAAAACCAAACGGCGCTTTAACCCCAACTTGCAAAATGTACGCTCCCTGCAGCACAGGGGAAGCAAACGGGTTAAGGTCTGCGTCCGCTGCCTGCGCGCCGGCACGGTGCTGAAACCGGCCTGAACGGTTTGCCTTAAGCGGCTAATTTGCGCGAAAGTCCTCTTCCAGGCTCAGACTGACCATTTCACTGAAGCGCTCCAGAAAAGACTCGTGCAGATCTATCTGATCCAGGCCCTGGCGGCTGAAGGTCAGGGCCAGAGCTTGGGCCGCGCCGATCATCTCGCGCAGGTAGAGGGAAGCCCGGCGCAGTTTATCTTCGTCCTCCGGAGCATAAATATCCTGACCGTAAGACCGCCCCTTGGGGACAATCTCCATATCCTCGCAAAAATCAGCTAACATGTCCGCGGCTATCTGATATAAGTCATAGTTCAAAGACTGTTTCGGCATTTTTTATTTTCTCCTTATATTTTATAATTTCAGGTCAAGGGCGGGCTGGTGTCTGGCCCGCCCGCCGGCGGATTAAAAGTTTGAAAATACCCTTGACCTGATTTGTTTGCATACATGCACTAAATTAAACAAAACCTTCCCTTTGCCTCGGTTGCTTTATATTATTTTAATAATATTTAAATTATCCGACAGTTATATTGGTAGCGGCTATGGCGCCGTTTACTTTTTAAAAATATATTAGCATGCATGCAAAGGCATGTCAAGCGATGCGCCTCATTTTTCGCGTTTTTGACCCAAGCGGGCAATAAAAACTGCGCAGACTTAAGTTTTTGTTGCAAATTGCCTTCCATGGCAATTTGCAACAGGTCTCAAATGAGAATGACAGGGATCAAGAGCGCGCTTGGCAAAAGGGGAAATCCCCGTTACACTAAATTTCATGAGCATATTGGACTATGAAATCCTGCGCCAGGGCCTGCGGGCCTATGCCCAGGAGGGGACTTATAAGGATCTGGAGCGTAAATCCGGCATAAGCTCCAGCAATATCGGCAGAATAGCCGACAGCCAGGTCAAGCGCCCCAGCCTGGAGACCTGGTCCGCCCTTCACCGGGCCGCCCCGGAGCTGATTCCCCCTCCACCGGTAAAGGGGCGGGCCGACCTGCCTCCGGAACTGGCCGCCGATCCGGAGATCAGCGCCTGGCCTGACTTGCACCGGGTGCCGGTTTTTAACGCCGGGGCGGGTGAGCCTTCCGGCTTTTCCGACGGCGGCTATCCGGTGGGTGAGGCGGAGGATTTTATCTACCTTCCCCAGGAAGTGCGCCTGGGGCGCAATGCCTTTGCCATCAAGGTGTGCGGCCAGAGCATGGAACCTGAAATTATGATGGGAGATATTGTGGTGGTGGATCCGGACTGGCGGCTGGAAAACGGCCAGGTGTGTTTCGCCACCTGGAGCGACGACGACTTTGGTCAGCGCCTGGTCAAAATATATCATGAGGAAAACGGCCGGATAATGCTCCTCTCCCGTAATCCCCTGCACGGCCCCGTTGTCCTGGATCCGGAAAAAGACCGGGGAGTGCGAATTTATAAAGTGGTGGGCCACTATAAGCGCCTATAACAGCGGTTAAGTGAATACCTTTTTTGCTTTCCCTTGCCCCAGGGGCCGGTTTGGGTTATCTTTATAAAAAGAGGAAAATAATAACCCATTAAAAGATAACCCATGGATAAAAAACCGCTTTCCGTGGAAAGGCCCAACTCCACTTAAAGTGAACACGCTCTAAAAGCGGGCGGGCCAAGTAAATTGCGGCAAAACCCTAGACCAGCGCCCGTTCGGTAAATCGGCCGGGACAGCCGAATGTTTAATGTTTTCAGGATCGGCTATAATATCCTCAATCCAAAACTCTCCATAGATACCACGACGCTACGGAACAATAGGGATTCCACACACTACTTACACTATCAAGTTTTGCATTATCGCCGAATAGGAGACGTGTGGCTCTCTGTAAACCAGCATCTCCCAAAGACAGCACATTCGGCCTGTGGAGGCCGAAAATTAAAAACATTTCCGCCGTCCATTGACCGATACCTGGAATGTCCGCCAGCCTGGTAATAACATCCGCATCTGCTGCATCCTGTATGGCCTCCAGATTCAATCGTCCATCACTGACACGTTTGGCCAGTTCAACGATAGTACGGGCCTTGGCCGATGACAGCCCGGCGGCACGCAGTTCATCTGGAGATTTGGCCACAAAGCTTGCAGGTGTAAAATCAGACACGATGGCCTGCAACCGGTGTTTGATCGTGTTGCCTGCTTTGACTGATAACCGCTGGCTGATGATGGAACCAACCAGCGTCTGGAAGGGACTGAACTCGCTATCAGCAATAAGACAGGGGCCATACTGAGCAATCAATCGTGCCATGACGCTGCATGATTGGCGCAGATGCTGTTCGGCGTCATGCACATCCCAACTTTGGATTTGCGCGCCTTCCATGCAGTGTTACTCGCCGCTCTCCGCTGCTTGCCGCAACGCCAGAAACGCCTCCTTCAGCGTCTGACTGACTGCCGTGGCTTTCACGGTATAATTTTCAGGCATAATTATACACCTCTCATATCTCAAGTCAGGGTATCCAGAAATTTTTCAAATATCCGGCGGTCAAATTTGTTGCTGCAGATTTCATCGCGAATCATGGTAAGGGCGTCAAACGGCTTGGCCGCCTGGCGGTAGGGACGATCCTGGGAAGTTACCGCCTCATAACAGTCGATAATGGCGATAAGCCGCCCGGCGAAACTGATATCGCTCACCCCAAAGGGATAGCCGGTGCCGTCGAGTTTTTCGTGGTGCTGCAAGGCGGCCAGGGAAATGACCCGGCTGCGGAAAGCGCATTTCTGGAGGATGCGGTAGCCGTAGAGGGGGTGCTTCCTGATCTCATCGAACTCTTGATCGGTAAGTTTGCGCGGCGCCTGAAGAATATCCTCGCTGATGGATACCTTGCCCACATCGTGAAGCAGGGCGGCCATGCCCAGATCATGGCACTGCTGACGGGTGAGTTTATGGTAAATGGCGTAAGACATGGTCAGGGCCATGACATTGACCGAATGCAGGGCGGTGTTGTAATCGCTGTTGCTCAAAAGGGCCAGATTGCGCATGGCCGGGCCTTTTTTGTCAAAATGCTCGGCCAGCATGCTCACCGTATTGTTCAAGCCTTCCAGGCTCTCCGGAGTGACTTCGGAAAAGCTGACGTCCAGCACTTCCCGCAAATATTCCCGCACCGCGTCGGTATCGTCTTCTTTAAATTTCTGCATCATCCGCTGATTCAGGGAAGACTGGATTTCCCGCACCGCCAGCAGGCGGTCGCCGGGCATAATATAGAGCTGTTCCGGCAGGTCGTCAGGGGTCACCCCCAGTTCGCCGAGGGTGACTCCAGGTTTTTTATAAATCTGAAACTCGCCTTGGGTCTTGGGGACATAAATTCCCGTCTGACGCAAAAAAGCCAAATTTTCCCGTTTGGTGGCAAACACAATCACCTCATGCTATGTATATTTTTCATTACCGCTTATTGCGCGCCTACCAGACCAAAGCGGTCATGGCGGCGGTGGGAACGTAAGGATATTGGGCCAAAAATTCAGCCAGCCGGCTCTGATCATGGGCCGGCCGGCCGTTCAGGGCAAGTTCATCCCGGTGGATGCCCCCGGTGATAAAATAAGCGTCCAGACCGGCCCGGCGCGCGCCCGCGATATCAGTGACCATGCCATCGCCAATGGCGGCCAGATTCCGGGAAGCGCATAAGGCAAAACAGGCTTCATAGGCTTCAGGATAGGGCTTGCCCCGGTAAATCACCCTGCCCCCCATCTTCTGATAGCCGGCGGCCATGGTTCCAGGGCATAAAGCCATTTTATCGCCGTAAAGCACAACCATATCCGGGTTGCCGCATACCATGGGCAAATCCAGTTTTTTCATTTTTTCCAAAATAGGGCGGTAGTCTTGGTCCGGCATCTGCACGCACCAGACAAAATCGGCTTCTTCCAGATCCGGGCAGGCAATCAGATCCAGGCCTTCCAACAGGGCCAGACCGGCGGCGGCGCCGATAATATGACATTTTTGTCCCAGAGAGGCGAACTGCGGGCTGCTCCTGGTTTTAAATTCCCGCCACACCAATTCTCCGGAGGAGAGCAGGAAGTCATATTCCTTTACCCCCAGTTTATCCAGATGACGGCGCAGGAAATCCGTCCTGCTGGGGGCGTTGGAAAGCAGGCATACCTTTTTGCCCAGAGCCCGCATCCTGGCCATGGCCTCCACGCTGGGCGGAAAAGCCTGGCGGCCGTCATGCACCACTCCCCACAGATCAATGATAAATCCTTGATATTTTTCCGCCGCCCGCGCAAATGAAGTGATGATTGCAGTCATAATTTTCAGCCGCCGTATAAACCGGGAGTCTTCTGCCTTGAGCCGTCATCCCTATGACTTTACAAGCTAATATACCTTCTTGCGGCCCAAAGGGCAAACAGGCGATTTTCTCTTGACAAAACAGTTTTCAGTGCCATACTTGGGGTCAAATTTCCGGGAGGTAAAAAATGCCGGCTCCTAATCGCGCTGTTTATCCCGTCTTTGGCTTTGCTTTCAATCTGGTGCTGGGGCTTTTATACGCCTGGTCAATTTTTATCCTGCCTCTGGAAAGCCATTTCGGCTGGAGCCGGGCTGAAACTTCATTGACCGCCAGCCTGATTTTCGCCTTTTTTTCCGCCGGGACTCTGGCGGGGGGAATGCTCCTGCCGCGCATAAAGTCCGGCCCCAACGCCCTGTTGGGTGGGTTGATCGCCGGGGGAGGCTTTTTTCTCAGCTCTTTCACCACCAGCCTGACCATGTTCTATATCTGTTACGGAATAATGGGCGGCCTGGGCATAGGCATAGCCTATCAGGTGCCCATAAGCGCGGTGCGCTGGTTTCCCGACAAAAAAGGGCTTGTCAGCGGAATTCTGACCATGGGGATGGCTTTGGGCACTTTTTTGCTGGGATCTCTGGGGGCCAGGGCTTTGCTGCCCATTGTGGGCTGGCAGGCCACCTTTCAGATTATGGGTCTAACAGTTATAGGGATGAGCCTGGTGTGCGGCTTCATCCTCAAAGCGCCGCCCGCCGATTATCAGCCGGCCGGCTATACTCCTCCGCCGGGCCATACGGGCCTGTGGGGGTTCACTCTGCCCCAGGTATTTACCCTGAAAGCTTACTGGATGTTTTTATTGTGGGCCTTCCTTCTGCAAAACGGGGGTCTGGTTATTTTAACCCATATTGTGCCCCTGGTGCAGGAAAAAGGCCTGAGCGCGGCGGAAGGGGCGCTGGCTTTGGGGATCATCGCCCTGGCCAATGCCGGGGGGCGTTTTTTGTTTGGCTATCTGTTTGACCGCCTGGGCTATAACCGCTCCATGGCCCTGGACGGCCTGGTAATGACCGCCGGCCTGCTGGTTCTGACGCATCTGCCCGCTTCTTTTATTTATCCCGCCCTGCTGCTGGGCGCGATTCTGGTGGGCATGAGCTACGGCGGGGGCATTGCCCAACTGGTGGCCGGATGCATGAGTTTTTTCGGCCCCAGGTATTTTCCCGTAATCTTCGGCTCATCCACTCTGGCCACCATGCTGGCCTCCTTCAGCGGCCCCTTTTTGGGCGGATATTTAAAGGACTCCTTTCACGACTATTCAGCGGTTCTGTACATAACCGCCACTCTGGGCCTGCTGGCCGCTCTGGCCGCCTGGCTCTTGAAAAAGCCTGAACCGCCGCGTTAGCGCCATGTAACATTGCCAAGACTTGACCGCGACAGCCCGGTGGCGGGAAATGCGCTTGTCCGGGTATTATTAGAGTTTATTTCATAAATCACCTGGAAGGTGATTTATAGGGATCACATGGCCCCCAAGCTAAAGTTTGGGGCCCGTTCCCGCCGCTGCAAGCGGCAAGGCCGGACATGCTGTCCGGCCTTAGAAGTCATTTCATAAATCACCTGGGCCGAAAGACGCCATAATTTAAAGAAGGAAAAAATAAAACAATGCGCCGCCTAACACTGTTTCTGATTTTTTTACTGCTGGCGGGAGCGGCCGCCGGCCTGGGTTACGGCTTTGCCAAAGGCAAGCTGGAAGACGTTCCCCCTGTACTGCAACTGACGGAACCGCGTATCAACCTGGGCCGGATCTCCAGCGGCCATGGAACAGAAACGGCTGAAACGATTCTCAAGCTGGGCCGGACCACCCGCTTCCAACTCACGGTCGCCGACCCGGATTCCGGTTTGCGGGAACTTAAAATCAGCGTGACCCAAAATCACAAACAGATCACCGTGTTGCGCGAAGAATGGGATCAAGGCGCAGAACCGGTCAAGTCTTTTGATGTGGATATGGTGATCAATGCCCAGGATCTGGGTTTGGCGCAAGGCCCGGCTGTCTTGCTGGTGGAGGCCAGGGACAGATCCTGGCGGCGCTGGATGCGAGGCAATTAACTCAACCGGGAATTCCCTGTCCAGGTAGTGCTGACCCCTCCCCAATTAACCGTTCTGAGCAGAAACATTTACATCAACCGGGGCGGGGCGGGCCTGGTTATTTACCGAGTCAACGAATCAGCGGCCAACAGTTGGGTGCAGTTGGGAGACTTCTCTTATCCGTCTTTTGCTCCCTGGCCCCAGGATCCTGATCTGCGTCTGTGTTATTTCGCTTTTGAAGATTCCCTGCCCCCCCAAACTCCGGCATTTCTGTACGGCGAGGACGGAGCCGGCGCCCAGGTGCGCCAGGCGCTGCCGGTACAGGTGCGCTGGCGGAATTTCAGCCGCGACAGCATCAAACTGAGCGACAGTTTTCTCCGCCTGGCGGCCGCCAAAGCGGACGGGCAGGGAACGGCGCCCTTCCGCTCTGATCTGGACGCTTTCCAATGGATAAATGAAACCTTGCGCGCCCGGAGCGCGGAAATCATAGGCCAAGCGATTGGCTACAGTGAGTCCCGCCAGTTGTGGCGCGGCGCCTTTCTGCGTCCGCCGGGCAAGGTAATGTCCAATTTCATCGAACAGCGCACCTACTTCTATAAAGATGCGGATGTGGGATCATCCACTCATTACGGCCTGGATCTGGCCGATGTGGCCAATACTCCCATCCGGGCCAGCGCTGACGGCCGGGTCGTCTTTGCCGCCGAGGCGGGGGTTTACGGCAACTGCGTTATCATAGATCACGGGCTCAATCTGTTTACCCTCTATGCCCACCTTTCCGCCTTTGAGGCGGCGGCGGGAGACAGCGTAACCATGGGCCAGCGGATCGGCCTTTCCGGGAGTACGGGCTTTTCTTTCGGCGACCATTTGCATTTCTCCTGCATGATTGGCGGCGCCTTTGTCACCCCCTATGAGTGGTGGGACCCCAAATGGATCGAGGATAACGTGGAATTGCGTTTCAAGGAAGCCGGAGTGGCTCCGCCCCATTAGAAGTCATTTATGAAATTCCGGATGTGCCCGGCAACAGCGTCCGGCGCCTGCCGGGGCAGCATATGACCCGCGCCGGGAATAAGCGCCAGACGGCAGTCAGGCAGGATTTGAGCCATCTCCTGGCTTTGCCGGCAGTTATTCAGCGCGTCCTCTTCTCCGCTCACAATCAGGCAGGGCAGGTTCAGGGCGGCCAGATAAGGGGAAGCGTCATAGCCCCGGCAGGCCTGAAAATCATTCAGCACCGTTTGCGGGGCCAGGCGCGCCAGGAGGGCGAGCGAAGCCTCAATCCACTCCTCCCTTGCCGCCGGACCGTAAGCCCGGCGCATGAAAGCGGACATGGTGACCATTACATCTCCCCGCACA
The DNA here is from genome assembly GCA_031267815.1 of Desulfarculales bacterium. Classification (GTDB taxonomy): domain Bacteria; phylum Desulfobacterota; class Desulfarculia; order Desulfarculales; family Desulfarculaceae; genus JAIRYI01. The sequence goes on from JAIRYI010000066.1 coordinate 8,704, forward strand.
CGATCCATAAAGCCTGAACTCAGGGGCATGCTCAGAGCCGGGCTCAAGAGGATAAGGCCCTGTACCAGCCCAGGCCAGCGGCGGGCGGTCTGCAGGGCCGCCGCCGAACCCAGAGAATGGCCCAGCAGCCAGGGCCGGCCTCCCCGGGCGGCAATGAACCCGGCCGTATAAGCGGCCAGCTGCTCAATATCATCTATGGCCTCGCCGCCATAACGGCCGGCGCCAGGCAGATTCAGCGCCGTCATATCCGCGTCTTTAGCCAGCATTTCCATGAGCGGCAGCATGCTTTCCCCGCTTGCGCCCGCGCCGTGGAGCATGATTATGGCGGGAAGCCCCTGGGTTCCCCTGGTAATATAAGCTTCAGTTTCCATCAAAGCGCTCCTTTAAACATTTTGTTTACGCCATTTCCGGCTTTTTGACGCCGGGTTTACTTCATGATTTCGGCAATACCTTTTAACAGCTCCGCTTCCACCACTCCCTTGGATACGCATTGCACCTCATCTTGCAAATCGCCTGTCTGACCGCTGCTGAAGCGGGCGGAGGCCAGGCCGAAGACAGGGCCGGGCGCGTTCCCTTCCGTCTGGCGGCGGGTAGAGGCGCTTGCTCTGCGCTCCAGGGTATAATCCACCTCAAGCCGGATCTCGCTGCTTTCCCGCGTAAGGGGAAGCACAACGGCCTCGGCCCGGGCGGTCAGGGTCATATAGCGGGAGAGTACGTCATCAGGCGCGAATTCCATGCGGACTTCGCGGCGGGCCACAGGATAGATCCACTGCTTAACCAGATCATTTTCATAGTAATAAGAAAAGTTATTGTTTCCGCAGTCCAGGCACTGTTCCGGGTCAGGCAGAAAAAGCAGAAAAACTACGCTGCTGCGGCCAGGCTCCTGGCTGCCCGGCCGGCTTTCCGCCACATAAACCGCCTGAGGGCTGTCCGCGTACCCTGATAACAGGCGCAAGGCCTCGCCGGCCGGCCGCGGGACGGTTATTTTAAGCGCTTCCCCGGCCGGCGGAGCCAGAAACGGGGGAGTGTACTCATCCACCATCCGCGCCTGTCCGGGATCAAGTCCAGCCTGACGGCTGCCCCCGCAGGCCGTAACAGACAGGGCCGGCAATAAAAAAATCAGAGGAAGATAAAAAAAACGCATGGGCAGATCTCCTTTCAGGGCATCTCATCCAATGCCTCTTTAGCGCCTTCATGACCCCGTGAAGCGGCTTTTTGGAGCCACTGCCTGGCCTGGTCCCGGTCCCGGGCCGTGCCCAGGCCGTCGCGATAGGCCAGACCCAGTTTGTACATGCCATCCGGGTGTCCGCTCAAGGCCGCCTTTTCAAACCAGTAAAAGGCTTTTTCCTGATCAGGCTTTGCGCCTTCACCCTTATGATAGGCCATCCCAAGGTTATGCATGGCCGCCACATTCCCGGCCAAAGCGGCCCGGGTCCACCAGTAAACCGCTTTTTCCCGATCAAATTCTGCGCCTTCACCCTTATAATAGGCTATCCCGAGGCTGTTCATGGCCTGCGCGTTGCCGGCCTCGGCCGCTTTTTCCCACCAATAAAGAGCTTGATGCTGACCAAATAAATCGGACTTTATATAGACCAACCCCAGAGCGTACATAGCCTCCAAATTGCCGGCCTTGGCCGCTTTCTCAAGCCAGTAAAGACTTTTTTCCCAATCCTCCTCCTCCAGGCCCTGGCCGTAATAATAGGTCAAGCCCAGGTGGTACATAGCCTCCACATTGCCTTCTTCCGCCTTTGCCTTGAAAGCCTGTAAAGCTTTCTCAAGCCAGTAAGATCCCCTTTCCCGATCTATTTCTATGCCCTGGCCGTAATAATAGATCCGGCCCAGGTAGTACATAGCCTCCATATTGCCTTCTTCCGCCTCTGCCTTGAAAGCCTGTAAAGCTTTCTCAAGCCAGTAAGTTCCCTTTTCCTGATCCACCTCTGCGCCCTGGCCGTAATAATAGCTTATGCCCAGCCTGTACATAGCCTTCGCGCTGCCTTCTTCCGCCGCCGCCCTGAAAGCCTGTAAAGCGGTTTCATAATCACCGCGCGCTGAAGCGTCCTGACCCAGCTCCAAGTTTGACTGCCCGGCCAGGCAGGCGTTGAGAAAAAGGCATAGAAAGAGTAGCCCCGGCCCAAATATTTTTTTCATTTTTTCCCTCCTGATGAATTAAGGAAGCGCTCAAGGCGCTTTGATTTTTCCAGCCGTGTTCAAGGCCGAGGCGCGGATTTTATTTTGAACAGCGACCAGGCGGTGACCGTGACAATGACTATTATACCACCCAGGACGGCCCAGGGGCCCGGCCATTCACCGATAACAAGGGCCACCAGAACCGGATTGAGAATGGGTTCGATTATGGGTATGGCGGTCAATTCCAGGGCGGTCAGGCGCATGGCGGCCCGGGCAAAAAGGTAATAGGGCAAGGTAAACTGAAAACAGGCCATGCCCGCGACCGCCAGCCAGCCGGAGACGCCGGGGGAGTTGGCAAAGTCGATAAAAGGAGCGCAGGCCAGGCAGGCGATAATATTGCCCCAGATGATGATGTCAAATTTGAGACGGTCGGGGACGCGGCGCAGGCTTATGTTAAAACCAGCGAAACACAGGCCGCTGAGCAGGGCCAGGAGATTACCCTTAAAACCGTCGGGGCTTAAGCTGTCCATAAAAAACAGGCTCATGCCCGCCAGGGCGGCGGCGATAAAAAACAAATCCTGCCTGCTGGTGCGCTCTTTCAAAATGAACGGAGCCAGGGCCGCCACATAGACGGGGGCCAGATATTGGATAAAGATGGCGTTGGCCGCGGTGGTGAGTTTGGTGGCTATGACGAAATTGATCACCAGCCCGCTGTAGCACCCGCAAGCCAGCCAGAAAAGCGGCCGGCGCTCCAGCCTGGGCAGACGGCGGACCAACAAAGCCATCAACAGCAGCGCGGCTATGCCTCCCCTGCTGCCGGCAATGGAGACTCCGTCCCAGTCTATGCCTTTAATCAGCACTCCGCCGGTACTCCATAAAAGCGCCGCCCCCAGCAGCATAATTATGGCTTTGCTTTTGGGCTGCATGGGAAGAGCTAAAGGCTCCGCAGGCGCTCCAGGTTGGCATGAAGGCGTTTTAAAACAGACTGGGCCTGACGGAGTTTTTCCTCTTCGGTTTCGATCACCTCCTGGGGAGCGGTATTGCGGAAACCGGGGGTATCCAGTTTCCGGGCGCTCTGCCGGGCCTGTTTTTCCTGTTTGTCTATTTCTTTATGCAGGCGGGCGGTTTCTTTGTCCACATCCACCAGACCCGCCAGAGGCACATAGAGAGTCACCCCGGCCAGAGGCGCCGCCGCGGCCAGACCGGGCACTTCGTTTATGTACAGGATATTACCCAGGCGGGCCAGGCTTTTAAGGCGTTTGCTCTGGGCCAGCAGGGCGTCCTGGGCGGCGCGGTCATAGACCATAATCTGCAGATCCAGTTCCTGGGCCGGGCTTATGCCCATTTCCCCTCTGATATTGCGCACCGCGCCGACCGTATCCATCATAAGGCCGATATACTGTTCAGCGGTCTGATCATAAGGCGCCAAAGCCCGGTTGGGCCAGGGCGCGTGCATAATGCTTTCACTAACGCGGGGGGATGGCAGCTTTTGCCACAGATATTCGCTGATAAAGGGCATAAAAGGATGCACCAGGCGCAAGCTCAGATCCAGATTGATGAACAGGCGGCTTAAGCTGGCCGATTGCTGCCGGCTGTCGCTTTGGTCATTTAAAGCCACTTTGATCAGCTCCAGATACCAATCGCAGAATTCGTGCCAGATAAAATGATAGACCTGGGCGGCGGCGTCGTTGAAACGGTATTCGTCCAGAAAGCCGGCCGCCTGCTCGGCCGTCTGCCCAATCCGGCTCAATATCCAGCGTTCTTCCGGCAAAGGCGCCTGCTGAGTCAGGAGATCGGGCGGAGCCAGAGGCGTTTTTTCCGTCTGCATAAAAGCAAAGCGGGCCGCGTTCCAGATTTTGTTGGCAAAATTACGGTATCCGGCTATACGCTGATTGCTGAGTTTGATATCCCGTCCCTGAGCGGCAAAGGCGGCCAAGGTGAAGCGAAAGGCATCCGCGCCGTAATCATCAATTATTTCCAGCGGATCCATAACGTTGCCTTTGGATTTGCTCATTTTCTGCCCTTGCGCGTCCCGCACCAGGGCATGGATGCAGATGTCTTTAAAAGGCGCTTCCCGCATGAATCTAACTCCCATCATCATCATGCGGGCCACCCAGAAAAAGAGGATGTCAAAGCCGGTCACCAGGCAGGAAGTGGGATAGAATTTTTTCAGCTCCGGCGTTTTGTCCGGCCAGCCCATGGTGGAAAAAGGCCACAGGGCGCTGCTGAACCAGGTGTCCAGCACGTCTTCTTCCTGACGCAGCGGCTGGTGTTTGCATTGGGGGCATTTTTTAGGCTCGCTCCGGGCCACGGTCACTTCCCCGCACTCGTCACAGTACCAGGCCGGTATGCGGTGCCCCCACCATATCTGGCGGCTGACGCACCAGTCGCGGATATTGCGGAGCCATTCAAAATAGGTCTTTTCCCACATGGGGGGATAAATTTTGCTTTCCCCTTTTTCCACCGCGCTCAGAGCGGCCTGAGCCAGAGGCTTGGCGCGGACGAACCACTGTTTGCTGAGCAGGGGTTCCACTATGGTGGAGCAACGGTAACAGTGTCCCACCGAGTGCTTTATTTTTTCCTGTTTCAGCAAAAAACCCTGTTCTTCCAGATCCCGGACTATCCTGGCCCTGGCTTCAAATCTGTCCAGCCCGGCGTAGATCCCGCCCAGGGCGCCAATCCGCCCCTCCTCGTCCATAATCTTTATCCGGGGCAGGTTATGCCTGACGCCCAGGTCAAAGTCGTTGGGATCATGGGCGGGAGTCACTTTCAGCGCTCCGGTGCCGAATTCCAGCGAGACATAATCATCGTAAATGATCGGCAAAAGCCTGCCCACCAGAGGCAGCCGCACCTGCTTGGCGGGAAGATGGCAATAGCGTTTATCCGCCTGATTGATGGCCACCGCCACATCGCCCAGCATGGTCTCGGGCCGGGTGGTGGCAACGACAATATGGCCCTGGCCTTCTTTGTCGCCTCCGTAAGGATATTTTATATAATACAGGCCCCCTTCTATTTCTTTATGTTCGCTTTCCAGATCGCTAAGCGCGGTCTGACAGCGGGGACACCAGTTTATGATATAGTCGCCGCGATAAATCAGGCCCTGCTCATAAAGACTGACAAACACTTCCCGTACCGCCCGGCTTAAGCCCTCGTCCATGGTAAAGCGCAGGCGGGGCCAGTCGCAGGAAGCGCCCAGACGCTTGAGCTGGCTGATAATTTTACCCCCGTATTCCTCTTTCCAGGCCCATACCTGTTCCACAAATTTTTCCCGGCCCAGAGCGTGGCGGGAAATATTCTGACCGGCCAGAAAACGCTCCACCACATTCTGGGTAGCTATGCCGGCGTGATCGGTGCCGGGCATCCATAATACCTCATAGCCCTGCATGCGCTTGAAACGGCAGAGGATATCCTGCAAGGTATTATCCAGGGCATGGCCCACGTGCAACTGGCCGGTAACATTGGGGGGAGGGATGACAATACTGTAGGCGGGTTTACTGGACGCGGGATTGGCGTGAAACAGATTTTTATCTTCCCACCACCTGTAAATCTCTTCTTCAATCGCGGCCGGCTGATAGCCCTTTTCCGGATCCAACATATGCTAACTCCTGTAACCTCTTATAAAATTCTTAAAACCGCGCTTAAAGCCAGATATGCTGTTCAAATTGCTATGGACGGCAATTTGCAACAGATTTCAATAAGTATAACACATCCGGTCCTGAAAAATAAAACACATTGATATTGCAGCATAATTTTTGTAAAATTCATATTTTTGGGCTTGGGAATGTTTTTCAGAACCGGCTATCCCGGCTGATCTCAATCGCCTGGGCTTGGGGCGCAACAAAAAATGGCCGGGCCGTCGGTGTGGGCCTGGGCCAGAATATTATTGGGGGTAAACAGAGGTTCGTCTCCGCGGTCGCGTCCGCGCCGAAAACGCGGCTTTGCGCGGCCCGCGGGTTTGAATCGGCAAAGCCGTAGGGTCAGTGTATTAAATGTTTTCAGGATCGGCTGAAATATTACATCAAACGGTGGTGTCTATTTTATTGCCCACACCCATGAGCTTGGCCACCGCCTGGGCTTGAATGTCCGCCATCCCTTCCTGAATCCGGGCGGCGTTCTGGGTCAGCATAAGCGTTTCCTGGAGGCGGTTGAGCTGTTTGCCGGCTTCAGCCGCTCCGTTGGTCATGATATCCGTGTACATTGCCAAAGTGCGTAAATTATTTATATCCATCTTGTTTCCTCCCTTTGGGCGGCCGGCCGCCTGTTTCTGCTCTTTCTCCATATCGGCATCTTAAGGGGGAAACTTAAATGGATTAATTATTTTATTTAAATAAAACTTGCCGCCAATTGCCTCTCATTCTCCCGCCGGGCCGGCCGGGCCGGCCGCGCTGGCCGCGCCGGCCACACTTGGTTCGGCGAGGGAAGAGGAAGAGGCAGGCGCGCTTTCCTCGCCGGCCGGGGCCGGGCCGCTGTCAGGGCCGCTGTCCGTCTCCGTTGGGGCCGGCTTGCGGTTATCAGTGGCATACCAGCCTGTGCCTTTGAGCTGGAAAGAGTTCTGGCTCATCAATTTTTTTACTTGCCCGCCGCAGCGCGGGCATTTGGTTAAAGGGGAATCGGAAATTTTCTGCAGCACTTCGCTGACCTTGGCGCACCGGGCGCACAGATATTCATAAATAGGCATACTAGCATCTCCCTTGCTCTCGAACTGCCTTAAAAAATAATTCCTGTCCGGCGGCAAGTCAAGAGAAATATGCCGGGGCCCGAAAATTCCGCTTATTTTGCTTTTTATTTTCCGGCTGTTATAATTTTTCTGATTAACAGGCAATTTCCGCCTTGAGGTCAGATGAGGGAGAGTGAAGATATGGATAATATCGGATTCATCATAGGCTTGATCATCATGGGCGGATCCGTAGTGGTGGGGTTTATCATTGCCCGCAAGAATAAAAAGAAATAGAAATGCCGCAACCGGGAAGGAAAAATACGGCCTGTCTTCCCCGCCCGGCGGGCGGGTAACAGTTTTCTCATGCTCCTTCACCCGCTTCCCCATAGAGATGTGATTATGGTTTCCGCCTGCCTGTGGGGTGAAAAGACCCGCTATGACGGTTGGGCCCGGCCTTGCCCGGCCCTTAGATCCCGCCTGGCCAAGGAGGAGATTATCCTGATTTGTCCGGAACTGGCGGGCGGTCTGGCTGTACCCCGTTCTCCCGCTGCTTTTACCGGCGCGCGTCCCGGCCGGGAAGGTTATGACCTGCTGGCGGGCAGAGCCGGATTGATAAACGGGGAAGGCCAGGACGTGAGCCGGGCTTTTATTGACGGCGCGCGCAAAGTGCTGCGGCTGGCTTTGGCTAAAAAAGTGGAGCTGGCTTATCTGAAAGACCGTTCCCCCTCCTGCGCTTTCGATCCTTTGGGGCTTAATCCCAGGGGAGGGGTGAGGCTGGGCGTGTTGAGCGCCCTTCTGACCGCTCACCGCATAGCCGTGCGCGAGGTAAGAGGAGGAGATTGATGCCGGCGGTTCCAGGACTGGAGATATTCTGTTCTTTGCCCGGCTCTTCCGTACCCGGCCGTTTAGGGCTTTTGTGTAATCCGGCGGCGGTTGACCGCAAGCTCAATTTCGCTCTTGATCTGATCAGGGCCGCTTTTCCGGGCCGGCTGAAAGCCGTTTTCGGGCCGCAGCACGGGTTTTTCGCGGAAAAACAGGATAACATGATCGAATCGGAGGACAGCCTTCATCCTCTTTACCGCCTGCCGGTATATTCTCTCTACGGCGCGCGGCGCCGGCCTGAACCTTATATGCTTCAGGATCTGGACGCGTTGCTTGTGGATCTTCCTGATGTGGGCTGCCGGGTTTATACTTTTTTTACCACCCTTCTGGCTTGCATGGAGGAAGCGGCCCGGCGGGGAGTGGCGATCTGGGTGCTGGACCGGCCCAACCCGCTGGGGCGGGGCCGGGAAGACGGCCCTGTCCTGGACCCGGAATGGTTCAGTTTTGTGGGGCCCTACCGGCTGCCCCTGGTTCACAGTTTAAGCCTGGGCGAACTGGCCGCCCTGGCCGCGCGTGAACAGAAGCTGAATCTTGATTTGCGGATTATCAAAGCCTCCGCCTGGCAGGGAGGGGATTTCCCCAGCACCGGCCTGCCCTGGGTAATGCCTTCTCCCAATCTTCCCACTTTTGATTCCGTGCTTGTCTATCCGGGCCAGGTGCTTTTGGAAGGCACCACTTTAAGTGAGGGCCGCGGGACTACCCGTCCCTTTGAAATTTTCGGCATGCCCGGTCTGGACGCGCCCGGCCTGGCGGACGAGCTTGCCCGGCATGAACCCTCCGCCCTGGAGGGAGCGGTTTTGCGCCCTTTGTGCTTTGAACCGGCCTTTAATAAATATCAGGGCCAGGTATGCGGCGGCTTGCAGATTCATGTCAGGGACCGCCGCCAATACCGGCCTTTGCGGCTCACCCTGGCTATTTTGGGAGCTTTGAGCCGCAGGCAGCCGGGTTTGTGGGAATTGCGCCCGCCTCCCTATGAATATGAATATGAAAAAAGGCCGCTGGATTTGTTGCTGGGCGACAGAGAAGCGGCGGACATGCTGCGGGAGGGAGCTTTTTCTTCTGAATTGGGCCAACGCTGGCAGCCCGGCCTGGATCTGTGGCGGGAAAGACAGAAAGATATTTTACTGTATTAAAGGAGAACACAATTTGCATGACGCGCGTCTTTCTTTGAGTCTGGATTACGAAAAACTCAGCCGCTTCGCTGAGATGCTCAAAACCCCGTTCCGCAAAGCCTTGCGTTCCAGCCAGGTGGATCTGCTGCCTGCGCCGGAGGAGGGCAAAGAACAGGCTTCCAGCCTTTGCCGCCGGGCCGGCGCGGAAAGGAAAGCTGTTTTTGAAGGCCAGACCCTGATCGTGCCCCTTCTGGGCAGCGGCCGGGTAATCGCTTTGATAGAAGCCAGAGGAGTGCGCTGCGATCAGCTTCCCCGGGAAGTTCATCCTTTTCTGGCCTCGCTGGCGGAAACCGCCGTGGAAACCGTGCGTCTGCGCTGGGCCGCGGAAATAGACCCTTTAAGCGGCCTGGGCAACAAATACGCTCTGCGGGAGACCGTGATTGCGGTCATATCCCGGCGTCTGGCCGAGGAGCGGCGGGCGGAGAAGAGCGGCGGGCGGGAAGGAGAGGATCTGGTTCTGCTGGGTTTGCGCCCGGCGGGATTGGAACTGCTCCTGGAGCAGCATGGCCGGGAGCTGGAACAATGGGCCTGGAAAGAACTGGGGCGTTTATGCAGAGAAGCGGCGCGCCCTTGCCTGGGCCTGTTCCGCCTGGAAAACAGCCTGTGGTTTCTTTTGTCCGGAGGCAAAGCTCAAGCCTCCCGCCT
>JAIRYI010000049.1 GCA_031267815.1 Desulfarculales bacterium
TTTTTTTTCGCCAGCAAATTAAAAAATAGTCAATAAAATCAACTAGAGGGTGTTCCAAATTTCATTTGTAGTGCCTTATAGATTAAAATAATCCTTGATGAGCGGCTGCCCCTGCCGTATACTTAATTATTATGTATATTCGTAAAACCACCACCAAAAAGGACGCTGACGGAAATCCCTATACCTCTTTCCGTATTGTCGCTTCAGAACGGATCGGCGGGAAAGTCCGGCAGAAAACATTACTCAATATTGGCAGTTGTTTTGACTTATCGCCCTCATTATGGAGCGGACTTTGTTCCCGTATTGAAAGTATCCTTGAGGGAGCTATTCCGCTTTTCCCTTTTCCAAAAGAAATTGAATCCCTTGCCCAGGTGTGACGCGACAAGATAAATGAAACAAATACAGACGGGATAAAACGGGAATTACGGGGATATAAAAGGACGGAAAGCTTTTCATATCCGAGAGTTAGCGGCCAATCGAGGTCGCTTTTATTATTTATGAGTTTACACCTCTCGCGCCACATAAATGAAACAAATAACATTTTTGCGCCACTTAAGTGAAACAAAAATTTTGGGCTGAGTTTAAATAAATCAAGGAGTTACATAAACCGTCTGGGAACTGAGGATGTTTTGACTGGGAACTCGACTGGGAACTAATTTATTATAATAAAATCATATAATTAACTTAATTTTAGAAAAAACGACTGGGAACTGAAAAAAAGCCGCTTATTGAGACTGGGAAAAAATTTTTGAACCAATTTTTTTGTACTTTTTTATATATCTTGGATTTTTTGTTTTTTGAACCAGACTCTGAATTCTGGGAATCGGCGAATTATTTCAAATTGGCTCCACCCTGTTTGCACTGGATTAGCTTGCACAAATTTATTAAATAATGCCCAAAATTGTGTTTGAGGCATATTTGTCAGTTCGTCAACTGAATTATCAGGAGATTCTATTTCGTCCGATTGCCTGATTATGGTTTTGATTTGCGCAAAACTGGGAACTTTTTCTGCACTTGGTGGCATTACTGTAATCTCTCTGACTGGATTGCGGATGTCTTCAATATTTATCCCTTCTCTTGTAATGGGACCATTTCCAGAACACAACCAGTTAATATTTATACCTAATTCATGTAATACCTGAAAGACTTCCCCTCCAGGCACACTCGCGCCACTTTCATATTTACGCCATGCCGATGTTGACTTAGCAACATTGTCGGCCATTGCCTCTTGGCTCATGCCAAGCAAAGTCCGGAGATGCACTAAGCGCTGAGTTAATGTGTCTGACATAAAAGTATAATTTTTATTAAAAGAACGATAAAATAGTCTTGAAATATTACTTTTCTGACGCTAGTATTATGTCTAGAAACTGAATTATTCATAGATAAAGTATAGCCTATGACATACAACCTATTGAAAACATGCCTTAAAATACGCGGTATAAAAAATATTGATATAGCTAAATTAACAGGCTTTCACCCATCCTATGTGCAAAAAATCATATGTGGCAACCTCTACACAACCCTCCGTGGGCCACATGTGTGGCACAATCGCAAAATTGAGGAAGCTATTTCTCATTTTCTCGGCCTGACCCATGAACAGACGTGGGGCGAGGATGCTGCCAAATATCTTAAACTGGTAATCGAACAAACGCTACAAAACCAAATGTATGCTGATAGTTTAAGGGAAGATAAGAGGCAGGTCAATGTCAAGGCATAAACAAAAAATAGACAGCCACCAAACGAGCTTGTTTGATTTTTTAGCTGATTTGCAATTCAAAAAACAATCGCTCCCTATGGAAGGAAGTTTAAATATTCAGCAAAAACTCAGAATTAGCATTTCTCAAGCGCTCAAAGAGTGTACTTTGAGTCGTTATCAGGTGGCCGCCAGCATGTCCGAATTGATCAGTTCAGAAGTATCCAAGTCTATGCTGGATGCCTATACCGCTGAATCAAAGGAATACCACAGATTCCCAGCAGAATATATTCCGGCCTTCTGTAAAGTGACAAATTGTTTTTTACCATTGGAAATAATGGCAAAAAATGTAGGCATGTTTGTAGTTCCCGGCGCAGAAGCGTTGCGTGCGGAAATACAGCGACTTGATGAGCAGGAAAAGAAAATAAAAATTGAAAAGAAAAAGAGACTCAGCTTTTTAGAGCAGATTGATGCGCAATTATGAACATCATGGGCAACATTTCAGCTCAACAGATTGCCAGTGTTCTTGGTTGTACTAAGCGTGGCATAACTAAACGCGCCAAAGAAGAATTTTGGCCTATTAGTGAGCAAGGGCCACGCAACCAATGGTTTTTTAATGAAAAAAGTCTACCCTACGACATACAGTTTGCCTTATTTAAACGCCGGGAACAGGAAGCAATTGAAGCCGAAGCTAAACGCTTATCTCGTGAAAAGCTTAAGTTAGCGGAGGCCTTGGAAGAAATCAAACAGCAACAGACGCTTAAAAAGGGCACCCATAAACTGGCCGGCATGCCCCCGGACCGGCAGAATTCCGCTCAAGCTCGGGCCAATATTTTACGAGCCTGCCGGCGATGGGGCCGGGAGCGAGGCATGAGCAACCGCGAGGCTCGCGACAAATTTACGGATCTCTACAATAATGTTGAGACCGTTTCTATATATATAGATACAGATACTCAGCAAATAATTCCCAACATATCATCTATAACCTTGTATCGCTGGCAAAATGCAGCGAAAAAAGGCGGGATTGCGGCCTTAGCCAGAAAGCAGAGAGCGGCATCCTGCAGGCTAAAAAAAGATAAGGAAATAGAAAAAACTATAATCAGCATGCTTATAGATTATCCGCATTCCAGCGCCAAACATATTTATACAGCCTTAACAATCCGCTTTGGCTCTGATTGCGGCAGTAAACGTAGTCTGCAGCGCTTTATGAAGCAATGGAAGCAGGAAAATCAGCAATTATTTGAGGCTATAACTAATCCTGATCTGTGGCGTTCCAAGTATAAAGCGGCTGGCGGCAATGCAAGCGCCCAAGTAGTCCGGCTTAACCAAGTATGGGAGATAGACAGTACCAAGGCAGATATTATACTGGCCGATGGCAAGAGGCATGTAGTTGTTGGATTAATTGATGTTTACAGCCGTCGCAAAAAATTACATGTCAGCCGGTCATCATCATCTTCCGCCGAGGCATCTTTACTGCGCAAGGCCCTGCTGGAATGGGGCGTGCCGGAGGTATTGGTAACAGATAATGGCAGCGATTACATCAGCACACATATCAAGGGAGCATTATTTAGTCTGGGAGTTGAACAACAGATATGCGACCCCTTTGCGCCCGAGCAGAAACCGCATATAGAGCGAGCCTTTAATACCTTCAGCCACGGATTACTGGAACTTTTACCTGGGTTCATCGGCCATAACGTGGCGGAACGCAAAAATATTGAAGCCCGGCGCAGTTTTGCCGCCCGACTGATGGACCCGCATGAAAAACTGGAAATAAATCTTACGCCAGAAGAATTCCAGGAATTCTGTGATAAATGGACAGACACAATTTATGGCCAGGAACCACATAATGGCTTAGGCGGTAAAACGCCGTGGGAAATGGCTGCCAGCTGGCCCATACCCATCAATAAAATTGAAGATGTAGCCGCTTTGAATGCCTTACTGATGCCGCCCATCGGCGCGCGGGTGATTAGCAAAAAGGGTATACAGCTTGATGGCAGTCATTATATTTCGGCAGGTTTTGCCGGCTATGAAGGCAAGCAAGTGCTGGTACGGCAGGATGAAGCCGAACTTGGGGTTATCCACATCTATGACGATAATGGAGCCTTCGTTTGTGAAGCAGTTTGCCCTGAATTGCTGGGTATATCTGGCCAGGAGATAGCAATTGCCTGGAAGAAACGCCAAGCAGAACTTTTAGCCGCGCAAAAGCAAGAAATGCGGCAATTAACCAAACGCAGCAATACCAAAAACATCGCCCAAGAGATTTTGAGGGATCGGGCCGAAGCTGCCGGCAAGCTGATACGCCTGCCCCAACCCAGCCAACCCTATACCAGCCCAGGATTAATTGAAGCCGGCAAAGCAGCCCGGGCTAATCTGATCCCGGAATCAACGCCTCTGACATCAGAACAAAGAACCGCATTACAGGAAGATATACGGGAAAGCAGCAAGGTTGAAGTGCTGGAAGACCCGCGCCAGCGTTATGCCCGCTGGGTGAATTTAGACGAAAAAATTAAGGCCAGCTACATGGGAAGCCAAGAAGAAATAAAATTTCATCAGCTGTACCCAAAATGTAATGAATACAGTGTACAAAGCATGCTGGCTGAAGATTTCGGAATCTGGCAGGAACGGAAAATAGAAGCGCCAGCCCACTAGGTAGCAACTAACGGCTGGCGCATAAGGCTCTGTACGCCACAACTCAACATTTGAACCTTACGGAGATAAAAATGTCACAAATTGAGCCAATTGTCAACTCCGGCACCGCGCCCCTGGCCAACGTGAGCTTGTGCCTGAACGCGCTTCAGCGGGCCATCTCACGCCCTTCTCACTTACCTGGCCTGGTGTGCTTATACGGCCCATCCGGCTTAGGCAAAACCACCTCCGCCACCTATGCCGCCAACCGGCACCGGGCCTATTATGTGGAAGCCAAAAGCGTGTGGACAAAAAAAGCCTTAGTGCAAGCTATCTTAAAAGAAATGGGCATTGTTCCGAACAGCACGGTGGCCAGTATGGTTGACCAGATAGCCGAGCAGCTGGCCCTATCCGGGCGGCCACTGATTGTGGATGAGATGGACCATATTGTTGAACGAAATAATGTAGAGCTTATCCGCGATATCTATGAGGGCTCAGGTAACGCAATTTTGATAATCGGCGAAGAACAACTACCGCATAAGCTGAGCAGATGGGAACGATTTCACGGGCGGGTGCTGGATTGGATTCCGGCACAGTTTGCTACGTTTGCGGACGCGATTGCGCTACGGAAACTATATTGCCCGAAAGTAGAAATCGCGGACGACCTGCTGAAGCGAGTTCTTGAGATTTCACGGGGCTCGGTGCGGCGAATTTGTGTGAACCTGGAGCTTATCCAGGAGAATGCTCTGAGTCAGGGAATTAATTGTATGGATTTAAGCGGTTGGGGTAAGCGGGAACTGTATAGCGGGGAAGCCAGCCGCCGTCAAGTGAGGATATAGCCGTCATGGGCAGAGGCGGACAAAAGCCGGTGCATCTGCGGCCATTCGGTGCCGTCAGCAATAGGGAAAAAGTGTGGGCGGCCATGCGGGAGCTTAAGCAATTTACCTCTGCGGATGTCCAGGATTTGTGTGGTATTCGTCTGGGTTCAGTACATGAATATATCCAAGCATTTGCGCGAGCTGGATATATAGCGCGTCATGGTAAGCAAAATCCCTACGTCATTTACAGGTTGCTGAAAGATGCCGGAGTGGAGTCCCCTAAAGTGAAAAAAGACGGGAGTATATCCACGCAAGGGCAAGGGAGAGAAGTCATGTGGCGCACCATGCGCATCATGCATGATTTTTCGGTTTTGGATTTGCTGGCCCACGCTAAGGCGGCGGGCATCAACGTGGCCGAAGAGGAAGCCAAGACATACTGTAGCTTACTGACACAGGCCCGCTATTTGCAATCCTACGATAAACCTACCCGGCGCTACCGGCTGATTCCCGCCCGTTATACCGGACCCAAACCACCCATGATTCAGCGCATTAAACAGATCTATGATCCTAACCTAAACAAGATAGTTTGGCGGCAAAAAGGTGGTTTAGATGACGCAGACGAATAATTTAGAAAAAGCCATGTCCGCCTGGGGTGAGACCATGCCCAGCTGGGTGCAGGCTCTGGCCGAAGAATGCGACCAGCGCAGTCAGGCGGCGGTCGCCGATCTCATCGGTTACTCCACCACTGCCATCAATCAAATGTTGGCTAATCGCTATGTCGGCAATTCCGGCCGCATCCAGGCGGCGGTGGAAGGCAAATTCATGGGGCAGACCCTGATTTGCCCGGTGCTGGGCGAAGTAACCAAAGACATCTGTCTGGAAAAGCAGGGACTGCCTTTTGCGGCCACTAACGCGCAACGGGTGAAGCTATATAAAACTTGTAAAAACTGCCATTACAACCGGTTTAACAACCATTTAAGGAGGGGATAAAAATGATAGAAGAAAAGATAAACCATGCGTTGAAGGCATTAAAAGCCATAAGCCATAATTTGCCGGGAGAAGATTATTTAATGGCCAAGTTGGTAATCAGAGAGTTACAGGACGCGGCCGATCAGGCGAGTTATCTGGAAAAAAGCTGCAGTGAAAATATGCTGATTGAATACGGGCTTCGCATATGCGCGCTGCCGGATAAAGAGGAAGAAGAATCATGAGACATAAGCCGCTGAATACGCCCGTTGTCATCAACAATCTGGCTGAAGCGGAAGACGCCTTGTCTATCGTGGCCGGTTACGAACGGGCCATAGACGAGGCCACGGGCCGGATGAATGCCGGTATCGACCAGCTTAAGGCGGAGACAGCGGAATCAATTAAGCCAATCCAGGAACAAATAAGCAGTTACAGCAAGGCTCTGGCGCTATTTGCCGCCAATAATCGCAAAGAGCTATGGGGCGGCAAGAAAACCCTGGAATTGAATTTTGGCTTTGTGGGCTGGCGCAAATCCACCAGTTTAAAAACCAAGGCCAGGACTACCTGGGCTATGGTGTTGGAGAGGCTGAAAGAATATGCCTTTAACGAAGCAATTCGGGTTAGGGAAGAACCAGACAAGGATATTATGCGAGAATGGCCGGATGAACGCCTGGAACTGGTAGGAGTTATCCGGCAGGAAACGGACACGTTTTTCATTGAAACCAAAAAAGAGGAATTAAAGGAGAATTAAAATGGCAGCAGGCAGAAAAGATTTAATCAAGCAGGTGGCAAGTGCGTGCGGAGTTACGCAAAAAGTTTGCGGCGATATATTGCACGTTTATTTCGAAGGAATGGCCGAAGAACTGGCGACTGGCAATGATGTGCTTTTGTTTGGTTTGGGCCGGTTAAAAATAAAGCAAATAGCGGCGCGTCAAGGGCGCAATCCGAAAACCGGCGAAAATGTAACCATACCGGCGAAGAGTAAGGTTAGCTTTGCCACGAGCAAGGCACTGAATGAACGCCTCAATCCGGACAATAAAAAAGGGAAATAAAATGAAATCGCTCCCTTAAGGCGCATCATAAAGCGAAACCGCCCGGCAAGGGCGGTCATGGCGGCGCGGCGGCCGCCATCTGATGAGCGGCCAAAAAGATAAGGATAAAAGATGCAGACAACCTCGTTCAAAAAGCCCGGATTAAAACCTTGTCCGTTTTGCGCTTGCGACATAATCGAAATTGCGTTCGATGAGCAGCTACCCGGTTATCTTGTGTTTTGCGCTGAGTGCGGGCAGAACAGTTTATGGTGGGATGAAAGAAAACGCGCAATCACCGCTTGGAACTCACGCGCTATTGAGGACTCGCTCCATGCTCGCATCGTGAAACTCGAAAAGACTATACTTAATTATCAAATATTTCCGCATCCCGGTAGGGAAGCGGCTATACGCAAAATACTGCCTTATATTGTCCAAGCGCGCCCTGGTTTATCGCAAGAGAAAGCTTTTCAGCGGGCATGGATGGCGACCTTCCCAGATGCGTGTGCGATTTTGCTGGCTGACAAAGCTCCAGTGTTCAAAGAAGCGTTTGCGCAATCAGAATTGGGGCAATGGCCATTCACGCCGGACGATCCTGTTCGGACAGATAATCTTTGGAAATCCTGGGTTAACACTTTTGGAGTTAACGTCAACGTTAATGCCGAATGCAGCCTTGCGGGTGAAATCCAATTACCCGTTCAAGGCATAGAGGCTGTTATCCCTTTTATCTTGGAGGCGGGTGACACTTTCGATGAGGCCACTGATCGTCTGATTAATGGTCAAGGGGAGATCTGAAGATGTCGGTGAAACTGCAATATAGATGCGTAGGTATGCCGAATCTCAAGTTTACCAATTTAAGTACTTGCCAAATGCGGCAATTCAAGGCTAAACGCGGGGATAAAGATTTTCAGCGCTGCGCGGACTGTGAGGGAGCTGAACTCCTGCCGGACGCACCCGAAATTGAAGTGAGAGAACCTGTAGTCATTCCACACTCCAAATCTAAAACCAAGGAGACAGCCGTTATGCAAAAAACCAAGGTAGAAATTGCGAGTCAAACTGAAACTATCATATGCAGCCGTTGCAAAAAACCTATCCTGACTAATGAATTAAAGCCGGATGGCACGCCCTACCGTATGCATCGCCAATGCCGGGAAAAATTCATGAATCAGCGGTCAGAGAAAAAAGAGCAGCTACCACCTAAACCTAAAAAATCGCCTTATGATCTATGCCATTATTTGGAAATACGGCTGGAAGATCTGAAGAGAGGAGTCCACGATTTAGAGCACGAAATTTCCGTGACCGAAGCCGCCTATAATGCGGCATTATCGGCCCGAACCAACCAGGCGTCAAATGGTTGAATCACACTGGCGTGTAATCAGCAGGCGCGTTATACGGCCAATTATCAGCCGCTGGTCAAAGGATTGCCCGGAACGCCGCCAAGCGCTTAGAGATGCTTATCCCTTTGGAGAGCGGGCACACTGGCCTTATCAAATCTGGCTTGATGAAATCAAAATTCAAACCGGGCAAAAACAAAACAAGCGGTCGGCGCCATCAGAGGACAATCCGCAAATGCGGTTACTGTAAAGGAGCAAACCATGGCGGCGGTAAATAATTCTGAGCAGAAAGATCAGCGCCGGAAGTTCTACGCGGCTATCCATGCCACCATCCACGATCTAGGTATGGATGATGAGAATTACCGGGATATCCTGCATCTGCGCTATAAGGTGAACAGCTCAACCAAGCTGCATATCACCCAGTTGCGTGATCTGCTGACCTACCTTAAAGGCCCCGCCGAAACCAAACAGCGGGAAGATGCCCGGGCCCGAGCCAGGGCCACCAGGCCGGATAAGCCGGTTACAACGGCGATGCGCAAAGAGATGATCAACAAGATAGAGGCTCTGCTGGCGGAAAAAGGGAAGGCGGAGAATACTCCTATCCCCTGGAATTATGCCAAGGCTATTTTGAAAAAACAGTCCAAAGTGGAACGGCTGGAATGGGCGACCCCGGATCAACTGAGGGGCGTAATTTCGGCGTTGTACCGGGACGCGGTACGCAAGGGGCGCAAAACGGCTGCCTATGGTCAATGAGCTGCCAGGAATACTGCGCCGGGTGGCGGAGGGGGCCGGGCTGGAGGCGGCCATCAATTTGGCCCGAATTAAGGGCGGATGCCACGCCTATATCCCCGAAGCAGGCAATTTAACCGCTGAACACTGGCTGGTGAAGTCAGTGGGTCAGCAGATGGCGATTGAACTGTGCCGGGAATATGGAGGCAGCAGAATACCCATACCCTTGGGGCCGTTCAGCGGCAACCGGGCCAAGGTCTGGCAGGCTATTCATCGGGCGCAACGGGAAGGGATGAGCGCTCCTCAAGCGGCCCGGCTGGTGGGAGTAGATGAGCGCACCGTCTATCGCCACCGGCGGAAAGCGCGAGTCCAAGACCAAAATTTGTCCTTGTTTGAGAATGAGAACCAAAGGAGATAACTGATAAATAAAATTTAATTTTAAATGAGAACCTCTTGTTTTTTTACCTCAATTGTGGTAAAAAAAGAGGAAGTTTAATCACATTTGACTAGGAGTAATTATGAGCGAGCGGTTTAACGTAGCGGAATCTTTGGTATCTCAGTTTAGTTCCAAAAATTTTCTATTCAGATTCGGTTTCGATTTTCCAATAATTCATGAAGCCGTGAGAACCGCATGGCTTATGGCCTCCATGATTACCCGAAATCACCCTCGGACTTACCGGGGAATCACTTTTTGGGCAGAATTCGTAAAAGATTTCCGCCAAAAATTAGATAATTGGACGGCTCAAAGCATTAAAAACTTTGATTTAACCGTTAACCCTCAAGAAGATATGGCTATTGTCATTATGAGCGGCGATAAATTTACCGGATTATCTGGCTCTGCTATGCCGTCCACTAAAAATCCT
This sequence comes from Desulfarculales bacterium, assembly GCA_031267815.1. Classification (GTDB taxonomy): domain Bacteria; phylum Desulfobacterota; class Desulfarculia; order Desulfarculales; family Desulfarculaceae; genus JAIRYI01. The sequence continues at coordinate 10,057 of JAIRYI010000049.1, forward strand.
AAAGGGGCGATGACGTTACAACTAGTTGAAAATAATCAATTATCGCTCTTTCCTGAAATGCGAGAAAACCCTATAATTAAAGAAGGTTGCCAATACTGGATATTGCTTTATTATAAGGCGGAAGATGAAATAAGGCTTGAACTTTCTCTGCCCAATAATATTGATGGTGAAGGCAAAATTAATTCATGGTTAGAGCGCATTCCCCTGCCCAGTTGTAAAGTAGGTGCAGGTTCTACTGAACCAGACATAACAGATAAATCTTCAGCCATTGATTTTGACATTGAGATTAAATAGTTAAACACAGTATTGTGAAGTACTTCTATGGACTTTAATCCATCCAGGCTTACTTTTGTGCGCAAACTAAGAGGGTTCACCATGCGCTCTTTAGCCCAAAAGGTGGGCATGACAGAGCGCGCCTTATCACAACTTGAAAATGGACACAGCCAGCCAAGGCCTGCTACGCTGACCTTAATTGCCGATCACCTAAAAATTCCGGCCGCTTTTTTTTATGCTGATGATATTGACTGTATAACGGCAGATTCCGCCAGCTTTAGAGCATTAACCAAAATGAGCATCAAAAATAGGGATATTGCCTTAAGCCAAGGCTCTGTTGCTATTCAAATTAATAAATGGTTTGAGGAAAAATTCAGGCTGCCTGACCAGCAACTCCCCAGTGAACTGGGATATAAAGAGGGGCGCAATTCCTTTGACTCGCCGGAGGGAGCTGCTGAAGCATTGCGCTGTTATTGGGAGTTAGCCCAACTGCCCATACCCAACATGTTTCATCTGTTGGAATCAAAAGGCATTAGAATTTTTTCTTTATCTGATCTGGCCACGGAAATTGACGCCTTTTCTTTTTGGCACGATTCTGTGCCCTATATAATGATAAACGCTAAAAAAACATCCGAGCGGCATAGGTTTGATCTGGCGCATGAACTTGGACACCTCATTTTACATCAACATGAAAGATTGATAGGCAGAGATATTGAAAAAGAGGCTAATGGTTTTGCCTCCGCATTTTTAATGCCCCGCAATGAGTTATGCATGACTTTTCGCAGGAGCCTGACCATACCGGCCATGTTACAGCAAAAGCAAAAATGGGGTGTTTCTTTGGCCGCCTTGAACTATAGGTTGCATGTCCTGGGGCTTTCAACTGACTGGATATATCGCAGTATATGCAGAGAAATTGCCGTAAAAATAGGCAGAGATAAAGAGAGCGACCCCATTGCCCATGAACGGTCGTTATTAATAGAAAAAATTATGATTGCTTTCGGCAATAATAATTTAAAAATGGAATCATTGAGTGAAGGCTTAAGATTACCCCCAGAGGAAATATCCAGATACCTATTTGAAATGCAGCCAATTAAAACCAGAGGACATTTGAAAATAATAAAATAAAGGTCTATACCGCATACCCTCCGGGAGCCTGAGTATTTCAGTGAAAGCAGGCAAGCTTCCTTTAATCCCTTATAGCATAGCAAAAGCCGGTTAATCCAAAAAATGAAAGGTAATTATAATGGCACAAGTGGTAATGATGAAGAATCCTGAAACAGGTGTAGTCAAAAAAGGCTTTTATGGTTTTAGCTGGACCTCATTGTTTTTTGGCGGATTTCCGGCAATTTTCCGAGGCCAAATAGGGTTGGGGTTAATAGTTATCCTGGTAACTTTTGTTACGGTTGGGATTGGCGGCATCATCTGGGCATTCATTTACAACAAGAGATATACAACCGGACTGCTGGAAAAAGGTTATATTTTTGCTGATTCTGAAGGTAAAAATGATGCCGCGCGGGCTAAATTGGGAGTAGCGGCGACAGCGCATAATGAGATTACCAAAAAATTAGCTCAATAAAATCAATTTCAATCTCACAAACCCAATTGGTCTTGACAAAGGCGCGGAGAGCCGCTAAAGTGAAGACAGGCGCTAAACACGCCTTTAGCAGTAAGCGGCTCCGCGCCCGTCAGACTTCGCGGCTTTTTTATGCCCAAATTTGGGCCGGGTGTGAGGCTAATAAAAGACCCGTAAGGGGAATATGCCCGCCGTCTTACTGCGGTGTTTAGCACCCGGCCCTCTTCATTTCGGAGAGGGCCAATAAACAATCAGTAGGAGGTTCCCATGTCGAAAAAGTCTGAAATCACGTCTTTACCAGTTCCCGTTAAGCACCCGTCTTTACAGCCTATTCCTCCGGAAATCCGTATCATAATCAGACCCGGCGATGAGCCCAGGACAAGTAGCCGTGATATTGCCAAGGATTTCGGCAAAGAACACAAAAACGTGCTACGGGAGATTCAAGAATTGCGCCGCCTCTGCCCATATGAGTTCAATCGGCTCAACTTTGAGCTGATTGAATCTCCGGACAAGTTAGGCCGGCTGCAACCCGAATATTTACTCACTAAAGACGGTTGCTCCCTGTTGATCATGGGCTTTGGCGGGGCGCGGGCGCTTGGATACAAGTTGGCCTATATCGAAGCTTACAATAAAGCCTTGGAAGCGGCACGGCTACCCAAAGATACGGCCGGTCGGTCGGCCCTGCTGGAAACTCTGCTGGCGCTCACCCCCAAACGCCTGGCCCAGCTCAATAAGTTGGTCAGTTGCCGGAGGCGGGGCTTTACCCGCCTGGAGACCGCTAAAGTCATGGACCTGCATCCCCGCACATTGGGCTATCTGGTCACTCAAGTCAAAAAACTGGGGATGGAGGAATAATCATGGAAGCGCTGCAAATCTGGCACGGGCTTGACTTTCGTGAACGCCTGGAGGAGGTTAATCAGATGGTTTGCTTAATCAGCGAGTTTGCGGGAGCGGTGTCGGCCACGGATTGGGGTTTATCCCGTGAGGCTTGGAACGGCTTATTCAGCTTAAGCCTGTCGCTGACCAAGGTTATGGGCGAACTGGTGAAGGAAACGAAAAAGGAGGTTCCCCGCCCGTCATTGCGAGGAGCTTAAGCGATGAAGCAATCCAGAAAAACATTAGAAGAACTGGATTGCTTCGCACCTAAAGGCGCTCGCAATGACGGAGGGGAGAAATTTCGCAATGACTGGAGGGGCAAACCTCGCAATGACGGAGGGATTTTTTCGTCATTGCGAGCGCACGCGAAGCAATCCAGAGATTTACAGGAACCAGAGATTTACAGGAAAATGATCAAAAACCGCCCGCAAATGAGCCGCCTCTTAACGCCCTGACAAATGTCAGGCTGAACACATCCTTATGCCCCGGATAAAATCCGGGGCATAAGTGTTTTTAAATGGCCGTTAAGTCAAACGCTAAGGCAGGAAAGCCCATGGAATACAGTGAATCGCTGGACATTTTTCTAAAAATCTGGCCCATATTGCAAGCCATTCTGGCCGGCCTGCTGGGCTGGGTATGCTGGAGTCTGCACAAAAATTATGTGCCGCGTAAAGAACACGAGCAGGCCAAAGAAGAACTTTTACTGAGGATTGAAACCATGGAAAAGAGACTGGAGCACTCGGCCACGGTTGAGGATTTTCACCGCCTGGAGGTGCAGATAACCGAAGTCAAAGGCGACATCAGAGCTTCGCGCCAGGAGATCAAATCCATAAATGAACTTTTGAAAATAATGCAACGCGGGGTGGATATGCTGACCCGGCATCACATAGAGGGAGACGGAGCATGAGCCAGCAGAAGATATGGGATGAAGACCGGCGTTTGGTTATCCTGCGCCTGCTCACAAAACATCCGGAGATAAATATTTTTGTCCTGCAGCGCAGCCTGAAGCTTTACGCTCATCCCCGCTCCCTGGACGGTTTAAAGGCGGACGGGGCCTGGCTGGAGGAGCAGGGGCTGATAACGGTAACTGATGAGGGCGTGCATATTTTTAAGCTCACCGCCCGGGGCGGCGATGTGGCTGCCGGTATGGCCATTTGTCCGGGAGTTACTCCTCCCCGGCCCGGCTTTGATGATCTGGACGATTAAATGGGCCGGGTAAGCAGTGTGAAGCGTTTGCCGCCGGAGATAGTGGAGCAGATAAACATTTTGCTGACCCAGGGCCGCACCCTGGATGAGATAAAAGAGGCTCTGAATCCCCTGCTGGGAGACGCCGCTATATCGCGTTCGGCCCTGGGCCGTTACAAAAAGAGCCTGGCCAAGATAAGCGAAAAAATTCAGAGTACCCGCAGCGTGGCGGAAGCCCTGGTGCGCAGGTTCGGGGATGCCCCGGAAAGCAAATCCGCCCAGTTAAATATTGAGCTTATGCACTCTATGGTCATGGATGTGATCATGGCGGCTGAGGCGGTGGAATCCGGGGATGCGGAGGGCGAAAGCATAAATCCAATGAGCGTTATGCTGCTGTCCAAGGCCCTGGATCACTTAAGCAAAGCCAGAAAAGCAGACACGGACTACATCCTGAAAATCCAGGAGCAGATGCGCAAAGAAGCGGATAGCAAGGTGGAAGAAGCTATCAAGCAGGCCGGAAGCCAGGCGGCCGGGCTGGACGGAGCCCAGGCTCTGGAAAAAGTGCGGGCTATATACCGGGGCGAGCTATGATACGCAACTGCCTGACCTGCCGCTGGGAGCCGAATTGGCAACCTTTTGCGCAGAGTTCTTACTTAATCGGCGAGTGCCGCAAACCCATGCCGTTGCACTCGCTGGCCCCGCTCTTACGCCTGCGCCAGGGTGAAGTTTCCTCTTTCAGCGCCATTCTGCCATTCAGCGATAATAATTGCCCGGCCTGGGAGATACAGCAATGAACGGAGCTATCCTGCTGCCCTATCAGCAACGCTGGATTGACGACCAGAGCCGGATGAAGATCGGCATGTTTGCCCGGCAAACCGGCAAAACTTTTACCACTACCCTGGAGATCGTGCTGGACTGCCTGGAGCATGATTTACGGGGCTCGCGCTCCCGCTGGGTGATTTTATCGCGCGGGGAACGTCAGGCCAAAGAGGCTATGAACGAGGGTATTAAACTGCATTTAAGGGCCTTGCAAACCGCCTTTGAAAGCCTGGAATATCCCTGCATTTTGAGTGACGGCACCAGGGTCAATGCCTTGGAAGTCACTTTTGCCAATGGCAGCCGGATAACCGCTCTGCCGGCCAATCCGGACACGGCGCGGGGCTTTTCGGCCAATGTTTTCCTGGACGAATTTG
>JAIRYI010000087.1 GCA_031267815.1 Desulfarculales bacterium
CTTCACCTGGCCCCGCTCTATCCGACCCGTCACCACCGTACCCCGGCCGGATATGCTGAACACATCCTCCACCGGCATCAAAAACGGCTGGTCCAAAGCCCGCACCGGCTCAGGAACAAAACTGTCCACCGCATCCATCAACTCGTAAACAGCCATCGAATCCGCATCCTGCGGGCCAGGCTTCTCGCTATTTAAAGCCAGCAATGCCGAACCCTTGACTATCGGAGTATCGTCACCGGGAAAATCATACTTGCTCAAAAGCTCCCGCAGCTCCAGCTCCACCAGCTCAATAAGCTCCGGATCATCCACCATGTCCACCTTATTCAAAAACACCACTATCGCCGGCACACCCACCTGACGCGCCAGCAAAATATGCTCCCGAGTCTGCGGCATAGGACCATCGTCAGCCCCAACCACCAGAATAGCTCCGTCCATCTGCGCCGCGCCGGTTATCATGTTCTTGATATAGTCCGCGTGACCAGGACAGTCCACATGAGCGTAATGACGCTTCTTAGTCTCATATTCCACATGAGCCGTGGCTATGGTTATACCCCGCTCCCGTTCCTCAGGAGCTTTATCTATCTGATCGTAAGACACAAACTGACCACCGCCCATCACTGACATGCAACGGGTTATTGCTGCCGTCAATGTTGTTTTTCCATGGTCTATGTGCCCTATGGTGCCCACATTAACATGAGGCTTGGTCCGCTGAAATTTTGCCTTAGCCATGAGGAATTCTCCTTAAAATAAACTAAAATTCATTAAAGTTGTGATGTTTGAAATAAAATGCCGGCAACGCTTAAAATGGAGCCCATGACCGGGCTTGAACCGGTGAACCTCTTCCTTACCAAGGAAGTGCTCTACCTGCTGAGCTACATGGGCATTTACAATTATTCAGGCGCCCTTCCCAAAATTAAGCTCCAAAATTTTATTTCCCGTTTTTTATTATTAATAATAATAAAAAGCAAACGGCTTATTTTATGGTGGTGAGGGGAGGATTCGAACCTCCGAAGGCGTTGCCGGCAGATTTACAGTCTGCTCCCTTTGGCCGCTCGGGAACCTCACCATTAATTTTTGCATGCCGGCTTTAAAATTCCGCCCCACCCCTTAAGCCAACCCAATTTCAAGTGACCAAGAAAGTGTTCCCCCAAGCCGGCCTTAAGCTGGCGATGGGACTCGAACCCGCAACCTGCTGATTACAAATCAGCTGCTCTGCCAATTGAGCTACGCCAGCCAGATATAAAATATGGAGTATAATTTATAAAACCCGCCCGCGCAATATATTTCCTTTACAACAGAGCTAGCGAACAACTATGACATAACCTGGAAAATTTAGCAAGAGGAAAACAATAAAAAAACTACTCCCTCAACTTGACTCCTGCCGCTTTAATTTTAGAGGCGGCCGCCTGAAATTGAAAAATTGGGATCAGACGGGATCTGATCGCGGCGCTGAATGATGAAATTACGAGCGTCATAGCATTTTTATTTATATAATATAATAATCTGATCTATCTGACCTGAAAGAATAAAATATAACCTTAAGGCAAGGAGTACGGCTCTGCATCATGACTCAATATCAGCCCCGCGCCGGCCACAACGCAAACAACGAATTAACCAATATTCTGGAAAAAAGAGAACCGCTTCCCGGCAACTTTGAGAGGGATGGACAGGCAAGCAGGCATGGCTGCTGTGACGGGATAGAAAACTTCAATCTCAAACCTCATGAGCTGGTAGCTTATCTGGATCAGTATATTATACGTCAGGATAAAGCCAAAATCGTCCTGGCTACAAAAATATGCACTCATTTCAACAGAATAAGCTATCTCAAAAATCATGCCGGCGTATACCAGGACGCTTTGGAGGCAGGCTTCATTAAAAATAACATTCTGCTCATCGGCCCTACCGGAGTAGGCAAGACTTATCTCATAAAACTCATTGCCGATCGCCTGGGGGTTCCGTTTGTCAAAGCTGACGCAACCAAATTCAGTGAAACCGGTTATGTGGGCGGCGATGTGGAAGATCTGGTAAGAGAATTGGTGCAGGAAGCCGACGGCGACATCAACAAGGCTCAATATGGCATAATTTATTTGGACGAGATCGATAAAATAGCCGCCTCTCCGGGACTGTTGGGCCCTGACGTGAGCCGCTCCGGAGTACAGAGGGCTTTATTGAAACCTATGGAAGATACCATGGTCAGCCTCAAGCATCCCCACGACCCTTTAAGCCAAATTCAGGCCATTGAACAATTCAGGCGTACCGGCAAGGTGGAAAACAAAAATATCAGCACCCGCCATATCCTTTTTATTATGTCCGGGGCTTTTGCCGGGCTGGCGGCAATCATTCAACGGCGGATGAACCGCAATGCCCTGGGTTTTGCTTCCAAGATACAGCCGCAAGCGCGGAACGAAGATTATCTGGCTCACATCAGCAATCAGGATTTAGTGGATTTCGGCTTTGAAAATGAATTTATCGGACGGCTGCCGGTAACGGCGATTTTGCAAAGCCTGTCCAAGGACGATCTTGCCCAGATTATGCGGAATCCCAACAACGCGGTAATGCTGAGTAAAAGGCGGGACTTTGCCGCCTATGGCATTAATTTGTTTTTTACCCGTCAGGCTTTGGAGATACTGGCCGGGCAGGCGGAAGCTTTGACCACCGGAGCCAGGGCGGTGGTTTCGGTACTGGAGCAGGCTCTGACCACTTTCGAACATGCCCTGCCAGCCCATCCCCGGATCCGGGAATTGGCTGTCACCGGACAGCTGGTGGAAGACCCGGAGACAGCCTTGACTGAATTATTGGCCCATCCCCAGGATCAGCCGATAGAGGAAGCAATACAAAATACCCGCCAGGACCTTATTGAATATCTCGGCCGCCTGCGGGATAAGGGGCTATTGACTCTGGCCCGCGACTACTGGGACGCGGCTGTAGCCGAATTTTTTAATTCCGTGCTGGCTTTGAATCAGGCCGTGTTCAGAATTCAAGAACGATTGGCAATAATTAACGGTTTTGAGCAAGAATTCAAAGAAAAACAGCAGATGTCCGTAGAATTCAGCCCAGAAGCCAGAAAGGCTATTTTAGCCCAGGGCAACGCTATGCCAAAATTCCTGGCCGAATTAGGGCAAGTGCTGATTCCAGGCCTGTCTCTGGTCAACAACCGCTTGGGCATTGACAGTTTTATCTTGCCTGCCCTGGCTGTAAACGACACGGAAAGCTATTTGCGCCACATATTTGAGGATTACTATCAGAAAAAACTGTAACGCGCCGGCCGCTAGCCAAGTAAATTGCGGCATCTTCAAATTAAACCCGATGGAATATGTATTAATGAACGGTAACCCCAGGCAAGGAGAATAAACATGGATCGTCGTGCATTTTTAAAAATACCGACAGGGGTATTGATGGCTACGGCAGCCGCTTCGTTGTCGGCGCCGGATCAGGCACTGGCCTCTTCTTCGGCAAATGAGGCAGTGGTTAAAGGCCCGTCCGCCGCCGCCGCCGCCCGCCAAGCCCTGCGGCGGCTGGGCGGCATGGAGCGCTTTGTCCAGCCGGGCCGCAATGTGGCGATAAAATCCAGCGCAAGTCTTGCTCAGTTCCAGAGCGGCATTGCCCCTGGCAATCTCGAATTAATACGGGAAATATTGCTCATGTGCCAAGAAGCAGGGAGCGCGTGTGTGCTGGTTCTGGACAGCTCTCTTTATAATATTAAATCGTTTCCGCCCCACTATAACAATATGGCCCTCTGCGATGGCACACATAAGCATGACGCCTGCCAGGACTGGCATGGCTATGACGAAATCACAATCCTTGAAAACAGAAAGATGCCCCGCCAAGCCCGCGCGCGGGAGGCGGAGAATATTCTGACCGCCCTGCCGGCCAGCAAAGGCTACGGCGCTCCCCAGGTGGCTTTGGATCCCATGTACCAGAAAGGAATTAACTATGAATTGAGCATTGGCTACCGGGAGCAAAACCAATGTACCACGGCAGTGGATTTATATTCATTCAACAGCGCCAGCAAGGCTCTGATAGTTATTAACATTGCCCAGACGCTGCACATCAAGGGGGCAGACGGTGAGGAATTGATGCTCCATCCGACATATTACTGCCCGGGAATTTAGCCCTTGCCGCCCCCCCCCGCAGCCGCTTCCAGCGGTTCTTGGGCCTCAGCTCAACCCGCCTGCCGGGTTGGGCTGAGGCCCAGGGGAATAGAAAAGAGGGGAATAGAAAATCGCCCGCCGGCGTTGCCGCCAGGCCGTTAGAGCGTGTTCACTTTAAGTGTTAACACGCTCGGGCTTTGAATTTGCCGCACAAATCCAAAGCCGCGAGATGCTTGCGCCAGACGAGCGCTTTACCCCGCCGTAGGGCAAGCATCTCAAGCGTATATGCTCTAGTCATTTTGGACGGCGCTGTCAGCCAAGGACTGGCTTGGGCCGGCTTTACCCTCCGCCGGTTTTACTGACTATTTTTTCCAGAATATTCAAGATGTGTGCCTGGATGGCTTTAAGCTCGCTCACTTCATGCCGCAATCTGGTCACTTCCGCCTGCCAACCTTGCCCTGCCTCGTTATGTTCCTGTTCAGCGTCCGCTCTGGTTCCACCCAGGCGCGTCCGTACCTGACGCAAGCTGAGTCCTTCATTTTTAAGCCAGCCATGTACTTGCAGCAAAAGATCAACGGAGCGGGAGCTGAAGCAGCGCCTGCGCCCTTTTCCCCGGCTGATATCTAAAAATTCCCCGAACTGCTGATCATAATAGCGGATAGTTGAAGCAGGCAAAGCCGTCATATCCGCCACCTGGGATATAGTCAAGCTTTGATTATCCATCATCCCTTTCCTTATTGTTTTGGATATCCAAATCAAAACATATTTCGGCGACTCAAACAATCACTAACTTTATCAATCATACCCTAAAACCAAACAGCGGACACCGCAAAAAAAATTTGGACTTTTAAGCGCGCTCAATAAAACTGTATGGAAGCAGTTTTTTTACTGCAACCGGGAATAACAAACCGGCCGTCTCTGGTATAATTTTTTAGATGTGCCGCGCATGTTTAAATTTTTTCGCCGGACAAGACTTGTTACAAATTGCCGGGGACGGCAATTTGTAAAAGCCCAGTTGACTTTAAACGCGGCGCAAGCCAGCTATGGCCGGACATCTGTGGCCCGCTTAAGGTTATCCATACTTTGTGATACGCAACAGGCATACAACGGCCATAAATTAATAGACCTTAGAAAAGCCGTCTCGGCTTTTCAAGGAAGACCGCTTACCTTCAGACGCCGCTTGAAAGCGGCCGCGGGCCAAGTAAACTGCGGCAGAGCCATAGCCGGCGTCCGGGACAAAACATGTTAATTCTCTATTCGAAGCTGGCAGCGTTTATCAATTGGATTCTGTTTCTTTATATGTGGATTGTAATCATCGCGGCGCTTCTGAGCTGGGTAAAACCTGATCCCTACAATCCTGTTGTACGCTTTTTTTATAATCTTACGGAACCTGCGCTGAAAAAGATACGCCGCCTGCTGCCCTTCAATATAGAAGGGATCGATCTTTCCCCTTTGTTCTTGCTCCTGCTCATTGTGCTGACAAAAGAAATTCTCCTGCCCAAAATCCTCGAAAGCCTGCTTGACAGCGCCGCCATACGCTAAATTGCCGTCCATGGCTAAGCTTTCGACCTGTCGTATATTTGTAATATCCGACAGGTCTCGATCCGCGGCTCCGCTCTTATTTTCCCAAGCGGATGGCGGTCAAAAACAGAAGTTATTTATGAGATGACGTCAGGGACAAAGGCGCGCTTTTTCCTTATTCTTCAGCGCCGCGGAAAAGTTTTCCTAAACATCCAATAATAAAACCTTTTGATTATGTCCGCCGCAACCTTGAAATCCGCCGAAAGAATGTATTCCGCAAATTCGGCCAGCGCAGCGCGGATATCAGGAGCAAGCGGCATGGCTTTCAAGCTTTCCAGAGTATTGTCCATAGCTTCGAAATCTTCTTTCTCCAGCGCGTCTTTCAGTTGGCGCAGAAGTTCGCGCTCGCGTCCGGCTTGCCTTCCGCCGCCTTCTTCACCTTGAGGGCGCGCCAGAGCCGCCTCTATCCGCTCCAGCAATGCTTTTAAGGCATCATGAAATGCGCCCAGGCAGTTATGGACGGTAGGCATATCGCCGGCGCGTCCGGCTTTCTCAAGGCGGGCCGCGGACGAGGAAAGATCGGAAGCCCCAATGACGGCCAGGGCGCTTTTCAAAGCGTGTATCTGGGTGGTGAAATAATTGCGTTCTTCCTCTCCCGGAGCTTTCTCAAGCAGGGGAAGACGATCCCGCGCGTCCCGGCAAAATATCTCCAGCAGATTTATATAGCGGCTTTGCGCTCCATCGACATGGGCAAGCCCGGCAAACATATCCACTCCTTCAATCTCCGGGAGAAACAGCGGCTGCGCGGCAACAGCGGGCGCGGCGTCATCCCGCGCCTGTCCGCGCCTGTTCACGGGAATCCATTTTTCCATGATTCCCGCCAGCTTGGACAGTTCAATGGGCTTGGAGAGAAAATCGCTGAATCCGTTGTGAAGAAACATTTCCTTCATGCCGGAAACAGCATTGGCCGTAAGGGCGATTATGGGCAGCGCTTCGCGCCCCTCCATGGCCCGGATAGCCGCCGTGGCCTCCATGCCGTCCATGCCCGGCATCATGTGGTCCATGAAGACAAGATCAAAAGAACGGGAACGGACGAGTTCCACAGCTTCTTCTCCGCTCAGGCAGGTGCGGATCCGCGCTCCGTAAGCAGCGAGCAGTCCTTCGCCCACCAACAGATTGCTGGGAAGATCATCCACCAGCAGAATATCGGTATCCGGGGCTGTGAAAGGAACGCACTGCCTTTCCATCCGCTCCACCATCTTGTCTTCGAGACCGCCCATGGGCAGCCGGCCGGCAATGCCTTGCAGAAGCGTTGCCGTGAAAACCGCACCTTGCCCATATTCGCTTTCCGCTGTTACATCCCCGCCCATGGCCCGGCACAGACTGCGGGTGATGATCAACCCCAGCCCCGTACCCACAACGCTTTTGGCGCGCTTGTCCTCAATACGCACGAATTCATTGAACAAACGGGGCAAATCCTCGCTTCGGATGCCTATGCCGCTGTCCGCCACGCTAACGCTCAACATAGCCGCGCCGCCGGATGCTTCCCGCCAGGAAACAGACAGTTTGATGAACCCTTTTTCCGTATATTTCACAGCATTGCTGAGAATATTGAGCAGCACCTGTTTGACGCGGGTCACATCGCCCACCAGGGCGGAGGGGAGAGATGGATCGATGTCAATTATCAGTTCAACCGGTTTCTCCATCAGCCTGACGCGGATGATGCTGAGGACGTCGTTAAGCATGGAGCCGGTTTCATAGGGAGCCGGGTCAAGGGTGAAGTTGCCGGATTCAATTTTGGAGAAATCCAGAAGATCGTTGATAATGGCGAGCAGGTTCACCCCCGCGATCTTGATGCCCGCAATGTATTCCATAGCCTTTGCTTTGCCGTATTCCCTCTGCGCCAGTTCGCTCATGCCGATGATGGCGTTCATGGGCGTGCGTATCTCGTGGCTCATACGGGCCAGAAATCCTGATTTCGCTTCCGCGGCCCGTTCCGCCTCAATTCGCTGGATTTGTTCGGACAAATCATGAAAGCACATCGCCAGAAACGGCTCGCTTCCCTGAGCGATATAATCGATCAATACCGTACACGGCAACATCGCGCCGTCTTTCTTTGCCAGGCGCACATGGTCGAACTTGATGTGCAAATCTTTCCGCAACCTTGCCAGCATAGAACTCCACGCGTCGGAAACTTCATCTCCGTAGGGCCGCGTTCCGTAAAAGTCCCAAAATGTCTTTCCGGCCATTTCCGCCAGTCCACCGTAACCGAAAGCCGCGCACGCCGCCTGATTTATATAGGTGATTCTTCCCTGGAGGTCGCACCAGACAACCGGCTCGGACAAGTTATCAACCGTCAGCTGCATGGCTTGCATTTTCTGTCTGCTGCGAACTTCTTCGGTAATGTCCCGGAGAGTGTAAATTTCCAAGGCGCCGCGCTGGACAAATTCAAAATTCACCATTTTGCCGGACACGGCGATAATACGGCCATTCTTATGATGGTTGACTGCCTGATGGTAGTGTTGGGTCCGCCGGACTTTGTCCACCAAATCAACATGCGCTTCCCAGTCGACAAGATAGCGGGCAAAGAAATCCTCAATTTCTTTAAGGGGCTGGCCGAAGCGCAGATATTTTTCCCAGTCCGGAAAGAAGGCGGTATACTGGGCGTTAGTCAAGGGTTTTTCCAGCCCTTCCACCAGGGCAAAAATGGCGTCGGGGGAGGCGTTGAGAACCGCCGTAATGAGATGGAGCCGCAGTTGCAAATTTTCGTCCTTGCGGCATTGCTCACTAATATCGCGGTGCGTCCATACTTCGGTTTCGCCATCCTCCGTTCTTATGACCCGGCCGGTTGCCTGCATGATGCGCCCGTCAAACAGATATACTCTTCCCGTGTGCTGTCCCCGGGTCCGGCGGACTTGGGCGATGAGGTCAAGAAAGGCATCCGTATTGATGATATATTTCGAAAAAAAATTATGAACGGTCTCAAGGGGTTGGTTATATCTTAATTCTTCCCAGCCGGGAAATAACGCGGAATAGGAAGCGCTGGCATACGGCTTTTCAACAGCTTCCGACAGGGCGAGTACTCCGTCCAGAGAAGCGTCAAGAATAGCGTCCAGTAATTGCTTATGGCTGTCCATGGGTAAAGTTATTTTGATCTCCCGTTCTTGGGCGCTGTTTTGATCATATCCGCAATTATCCGCGTATATTTTAAAGGCTTTTCAGAAAGCCGTTTTTTACCTTCCAGCAAAGGGCAAACTTTCAAGGCATAAATCCTGGAGGCAGATTTTCCTCAGCTTCACCCCCGTTGCCGGGGAAGGAGTAAATTCCGCCCCCTTTTTCATCAAGAGCGCCAGGCTGTAAATACAGGCCCATGTTTTGAGCTGTCTTTTTATAATTGCCCTCCCGCAGACGCAAGGCGTTCAGGGGTTCCACCACAATGGAAGGCAGGCGGGTAGGACAGTGATATTCACACAAACCGCAGCCAAAACAACGGCTTGGGTTGACCACAGGAACCGGCGCCCCCGCTTCTCTCATCACTTGCACGGTGACCGCTCCGTACGGACAAACTTCCTGGCAGACCACACAGTTTTTACCCTCAAACCAAGCCAGGCAACGTTTTTGCTCCACCACCGCCGTGCCTATTTTCGCCCACTGTTTTTCTTCCAGGCTCAGGCGGGATATGGCGCGGGTGGGGCAAACCAGACCGCATACATGACAATCCGGATCGCAGTATCCGCGCCGCGACCGCAGAATAGGGCTGAAAATTCCTTCCGCTCCGGCAGTCAGCCAGGCAGGCTGCAGGCCATTGGTGGGACAGGCTTTCATACATTCCCCGCAACGGATGCACAAATTTAAAAAACTTCCTTCCGGCACAGAGCCGGGCGGACGAATCAGGGCGGGAGACCAGATGCTGCCCGGCCCCTGGGACGCGAGCAGGCTGTCAACTCCGCTATACTGTACGCCGGCCAGCATAATCCCGCTTCCGGCAACGCCCAGAAAAACCCTCCGGGAAAGTAAAAAATTAAGCGCGTTTACTGCCTCATCCTGGGACTGAGAAGCTGCGGGGCTTAAAGGCACTTCGTCTTTGCGGATAAAGCTGAATTTAATTCCCTGTACCGGGCAAACATCCGCACAGGAGCGGCAGACCAGGCATTCGCTGAAAACTGTCCGCGCCCCCCCGGCCGCAATAGCGCCAGCGGGGCATTGCCTGGCGCAACGGCCGCAATGCCGGCATTGAATCACTTTGCGCCGCCAGCGGGGACGGTGAGAAAACAAAGCCAGCAGCGCCCCTGCCGGGCACAGATAACGACACCAAAAGCGGGGCTGTT
Source organism: Desulfarculales bacterium (assembly GCA_031267815.1). Classification (GTDB taxonomy): domain Bacteria; phylum Desulfobacterota; class Desulfarculia; order Desulfarculales; family Desulfarculaceae; genus JAIRYI01. Next base: position 9,941 of record JAIRYI010000087.1, read on the forward strand.
TCATCTCCAGAATAAAAAGAACCGCAAAAACGCCCAAAATGAAATAGATGGCGTCAAAATGGCGGACAGGGACAGAGAGATAATTAAGCTGCTCCCAACCCAGCGCGGGGAACACAGGATAACCCAAGTCCAGCAGCAGACGTCCGGACATCAGAAGCAGGGGATGGATCAGCAAACCGTAAAAACGGGTTATAAGAGACAGAGGAGAACCCCAAAAGGTCAGGTTGACTCCCAAGAGCGCGGAGATCAGGATAAACAAAAAAAACAGATATTTTATCCGCCGCCAGCCGGAGGGCAGGCACTCTTTTCCCCCGCCGCCCAGGAAACGGACAATTCTTTGAAAAATATCCAGGGTTATACCCATGGGGCAGATATAACCGCAAAAAATCCTGCCTACGATCAAGGCGCTCAAAACTGTCAACAGCCCCATAAATATGGGAGGCAAAAACTCGCGGACCGCCAGAGAAGCCATGCTCATTCCCAAAGGATCAAGCTTCAAAAATAAATCAGGGGGCAAAACGGATTCAAGCAACGGCCAGCTGGCCCGGGTCAGGAGCCACAAAAACAGAAACAGACTGACAGCTTGAACAACACGCCGAAACTTGGGTAAGCGAAGGCTAAAACCGGTTTTCAAAGCATGACCCGCCGCACATCCAGCGCCTCTATATCCATCCGCCCCAGACCGCGTTCATGGGCTTCGCGGATGTAACCTACATTTCTGGGAGCAAGTTTCTGACCGGACCATTCATAAGAAGCCACAGCCACAGCATCGGCGGAGACCGGATCGGCCGAGGCAATTACTTCACCCGGAGTTATGATCCTGCCCGGACCTCCCGGGCCATTATTGGTCAGGACTCTGCTGGCGTCAATGATTGCCAAATCCGGTTTAATTCTGGTGCATAAATCCACAATAGCGGTACTGAGGTATCCCCTATGCATTATATGACGGTCATATATCAACCCCATCTGGCCTTTAAGGGACAAAGAGACTCCCGCCCCATTGTGGCTTTTGCATATTGGCACGGCAATCAATACATCGGCTTCCAGGACATCACTCATAAATGAATTGGAGGTCATAGTCTTTCCGTCCGGTATGCCGGCTTCTTTATAGTAACGGATATCCTGCAGGTGTTTACAGATGTCTTTTTCCACACTGTCGCAGGCGTCCCTGATACCGGAACGGCTCAAGCTCAACTCCGGATTCTGCAGAGCGTTATCAAGCACCAGCACCCGGCCGGCTCGAGCCTCTTTGCACATAACCAACACCTCCCGCACTACCTCCGGGTTGGTATTGGTGGCATTTTCGGGAGGATGAGCAAAACTCATGTTGGGTTTTATCACCACCCTGTCGCCGGGTCTGACAAAACGCTCCATACCGCCCAAAAGCCGAATCGCCTCCCGGGCGGCCGCGGCCGGAGAACCTTTCACCACCGCCACATCCGGCGGCGCCGCGGCCGAAGCCAGGGCCGGAGTCAATACAGACGGCAAAGAGAAGCCGGCCGTGACCAGCAAACCGCCCACCGGTATTTTCAAAAATGCACGCCGATTCATATTATTTTCCTCTATTTGGGCATTCCGATAGAGTGTACAATGTATATTTTATAACCGACCGGCATTGTAAGCACATCGTCCAGAGAATTGGCCCCTGTGGATCTCACTATATTGGCCAACCCGGAGGAAGCGCAATACAGCCCGGCATTCTGATATAAAGAACCCACATGCAAAGGCGAGGCATAGCTGCTCTGGGGTCCGGCATAGGCCAGGACCAAAGGAGCATCACCGAAACGGGAAAGCAGGTTCTGATCAACTTTTCTGATCAGGACATGTTCCACAGGCTCATAAACCCATACCCCGCCGGCCAGAACCACATATACCGCCAAGTCCTGGCGATTATTGGCCACAGGGACGGTATGGCGGCCGTCAGGACGGTTGACTCCCCAGACCGCCCACAGAAGATCGCTGATTTGCTGTTCTGACAGAGGCTGAGGACTGATATTCCGGTTGGAGCGGCGGGCGGCCAGGGCTTCCATCAGAGGCATGCCTCCCGTTTTCACCGGCGGAGGCAGAATCAAAATTTCCGTTTTGTCTTTGCCGGAATCCGCGGCGTTCAACTCAGACACAGGCAAACACATGAATATGCCTGCAAGCAGCAATATGATCAGAATCGGTTTCATAGTCATTCCCACCTTTCTTACAAAAAACGAATTCAGATAAATTCAAATCTTTATGACTGACCTAAAGTTATATCATTTTCAAAAAATAAAAACTTTAAAATCCCAAGTAAATACATTTTAAAATCAGGCCCGCCGCAAGCCGGATCAATTCATGGGCCGCGGCCCTATTTCCACTGAACCGTCCGCTCCCGGACATAAACAACCGAGGCTGTTACTGACCTCCTATTTCCTCCAGCTGAAGGCTTATGTCCTCCCAGCGCCGGTTCAGATCTTCCACCTGGGCGTTGAGCTGACTGTGGCGCATACTCATTTTTTGCCAATCCAAGGCCATCCCTTCCTCATTTTTATTCATCGAAGCGACGAGTTCGTCCAATTCCCGCTGGACCAGTTCCAAGCGCGTCTCCACCGCTCCCAATTCCTCGCGCAGAGGTTTAGTTTTTTGATATAGAGCATTGCGCGATATGGCCTCATCCCTCTTCTTCCGGACGGTTTTTCTGCCGCCCGCTTCACCCTGCCCGGCTGCGGGGGCCGGAGCGGACAGAAGAGCCGCGGGAGGGGGAGGCTCCTGGGGCATAATATCCGCGGGCATAATCCGTTTACGCCACAGACGCTCAAAGTCATCGTAATTGCCCGGAAAAATGCTTAACCGGCCTTCCTCCACCCACACTACTTTGTTGGCGACAGAATTAATAAGGTAACGGTCGTGGCTGATGAGTACCAAGGTTCCCTGATATCCGCGCAAAGCCTTTTCCAGCACCTGACGGCTGGGCAGATCCAGATGGTTGGTGGGCTCATCCAAAAACAGAGTATTAGGGGCGTTAATGAGGATCTTGGCCAGGACCAGACGGCTGCGTTCGCCGCCGCTTAAGACTTTGACCTTTTTAAATACTTCATCGCCGCGGAAAAGGAAGGCGCCCAGAACCGTACGCAGCCTGGCCACCCCCAAGTGGCCGGCCACAGAACTAAGTTCGCCCAATATATCATTTTCCGGATTGAGATCCTGCAGCGCGTGCTGAGAAAAAATTCCCATTTTGACCCGGCCGCCCAGCAAACGCCTTCCTTCCTGGACTTCCACCTGCCCGGTAAGTAATTTAAGCAGCGATGATTTGCCCGCCCCGTTGCGCCCCAAAAGAGCCAGGCGGTCGCCCCGCTGCAAAACAAAGTCAAGGTTTTGGTAAATAACCCGCCGGCCATAGGTAAGGCCGGCATTGAGCAACTCCACCACCACCTTGGCCGAGGGATCCACTTCAGGCATTTTCAGTTCAAAAACTTCTTCGCTTTCCGGAGGGTTGAGCAACTCCATCCCCTCCAACATCTTCAGCCTGCTCTGAACCCGTTTGGCCGAAGATTTACGCGACCGGTTGCGATCAACAAAATTGTTAATCTCGCGAATGCGATTCCGCTGGGCCTCATAAGCGGACTGACGCGCCTGAATCCGGCTCAAGCGCTGCAGTTCATAATCGCTGTAATTACCGCCGTAGACCGTCAGCTCGCCTTGCTCCAGCTCAACTATGCGGTTTACCACTTTATCCAGGAAAGTGCGGTCATGGCTGACCAGTAACAAAGAGGACGGACTTTTGACCAGATGATTTTCCAGCCACAGAAGGGATTCCATATCCAGGTGGTTGGTAGGCTCATCCAGAAGCAAAATATCCGGAGCGGAAAGGATCAGGCGCGCCAGAGCCGCGCGCATAAGCCATCCCCCGGAGAGCGTGGATACATCACAGCCAAACTGTTCTGATTTAAACCCCAGGCCATGCAAGACTTTACCGGCCCGGGCCTCCAGATTATAACCGCCCAGATCTTCGAAAATACTTTGCAGCCGGCCTTGCCGCTCCAGCAGTCCGGCTATCTGTTCTTCACTGTTTACCCGGGCCAGTTCCTCATGTACCCAGACCAGTTCCCTTTCCACTTCCTCCAGGTTATTCCCTGTATCCATAGCCAGTTCCAGAACTGTCTGTCCGGATAATTGCAGCAAATCCTGGGGCAGATAGCCCATGCGCAGGCCGCGGGCGCGGAATACCTGCCCCTGGTCAGGCTCAATTTCACCTCTTATTATGGCCAGCAGGGTGGATTTGCCCGCTCCGTTGGCGCCCACCAGACCGATGCGCTGCCCCGGCCCGATATGCAGGCCGGCCCCTTTGAGAACATCTTGTTTGCCGTAAAATTTATGCAGTTGGTGCAGGTTGATCATATTCCGTCACCGGCCGGCTGAACCAGGCAATGGCTCCGCTGAAAAGAGGAAAAGTAACCATTATGGTCATCACCAGCATAACTCCCCAGATATCGGCGACAAAACCCAGTAAGGTGGCGCCCACCCCGCCGCTGCCGATGCTCACCCCCACCATCAAAGCCGCGGCCATTCCGGAGCGATCGGGAAGTATGTCCTGGGCCATAACCAGCATGGACGACCAGGTGGCCATAAGAGTGGCCCCGGTCAGACCGAGCCAGAGGTAGAAAAAGAACCCGCCCTCAGTTAAAAGGAAAAAAGCGCTGGCCGGGGTGACCAGGACCACGGAAATAAGAAAAAAGCGGCGCGGACCAATGCGCTGGGCAATATGACCGCCCGCCAAAGTGCCGGCTGACCCCACCACCAGGTAAAAAGTGAGCAGAGCCGCGGCTGTCACCGTATCTGCGCCCAAATTTTGCATAGCGTAAAAAGGAAGAAAAATCATGAGCCCGGTCTGCATGCTGGCTCTGAACATGACCGCCAGCAGCAACAGAAACATGGGCCGGAAACGCTTGCCTATGGGCCGGGGAGTGACATGAAGCGCCTGGGCCATCATATCATGCTGCTCCGTGTTACGCATGGCCCTTATCAGAATAAGGGCCACGGCTAGCGCGGGCAGGGCGAAAAGTAAAGTCCCCTGGTCGCCCATAACGGCATAGCAGCCCATAATGGCTATTGGCCCCAGGCCGTTGCCGAAATTTCCGCCCACCATGAACCAGGACATGGAAATTACCCGGCGGGGAGAGCATAACAAAGCTTCTTTAGCCCCCTGGGGATGATAGGCGGCCACCCCCAGACCGCTTATGAATACCAGGAGCAAAGTCATGGAATAACTGCTGACAAAGGCCAGCAAAGCGAAAAATATACCGGCGATGAGTACGCCTACCGGCAGAATCCAGCTCAAATCCCATCTGTCGCTCATGTAGCCGAACACAGGCTGAATAATGGAGGAAAAAAAAGTCATGGTCATGAGGATGGAGGCGCTTTCCGCATAGGATAAATTCATCCGCTCTTTTAAAATAGGCAGAATTGCCGGCAAAGCCCCCTGATTTAAATCCACGGCTATATGCCCCAGGACCAGAGCGGTCAGCAGAACCAGATTAAATCTGTTCATGATTACCATTTACAATCTATACAGGGCTGTTTCGTGTACTCAATTATTGATTCCACCCGCCCGTCATAGGCGATAAAAAAAATGCGATCCACAAACAGCACCCGGTAAATGGGATGCCCTACCCGGTAAACGTGGCGCATGCCCCATTTATAGGCTTTGCTCTCCTCTTCTTCAAACAAGGCCAGACGGCTGAAATCAATAGGTTCATAGGTATCGGGATCCGGCACCGTGGCCCGCAGGTAGGCCTCGATATTTTCCATTATTTCCCCTTCACTGGCATGAGGCGGCGCCGGTTGGAGGACTGGCCGGGTCACAGCGGCGTTAGCATCGGCGGGAGGCGGGAGCGGAGCCGCGCGGCCAAGGCCGGGCAGAACCGGGAACAAAACGGGAACCAGCAGAAAAATCAGCCAAAATTTAAAAAATGTCATTTCCCTAATAGCCTTTTGTTCTTAGAAGTCATTTCATAAATGGCTTCTAACGCCGGACAACTATGTCCGGCGCGCCGCTTTTAGCGGCGGGAACTAGCCCAAAACTTCAGCTTTTAGGCGACGTGATCCTCATAAATCACCGGAAAGGTGATTTATAAAATGAATTCTAGTTTATACCTGCGATGTAAAAATGCAAACCGTTTCCCTGATGACGGTCGCAGGCGGAAAGATATCCGCGCTCAAGAAACCCGCTTGCCCTGCCGATAAGAAAATTTGGATGCTGTCTTCCTGCCGGCGTCCGGCTCAGGGAACAGAGCGCGGGCAAACATCGGATGTGCGTTTTGTAACATCAAGGGGAGTGGTCTTTGTCTGATTTGGAATTATGCCTGCCTCCGCAGACGGAGCGCAAATGGCATTTCATTATTAATGACTGCCGCCGCGGGCCGGTTGACGACCAAACTTTCCGTTCTCTTCTGAGCAGAGGCAAAATCGGCCCGGAGACGGAAGTATGGCGCAAAGGCATGGACAATTGGACGCGCCTGCGAAATCTGCCTTTTTACGCGCCGGAAAGCAGCGCCTCCGTTTTAAGGACGCAAGCGCATATCAGGCCCGATGCCGCGCCCGGCGAGAGGCCGGTTCCCACCGCCAACCCGTGGCCGCGCCTGCTGGCCAGAGCGCTGGACACCCTCATCCTTCTGCCTCTGAGCGCCTGGCTGCTTATTTCCCTGCCGGGAGGCAAGGAGTCAGCTGATTTATTTTTCGCCCTGCTAATGATTGGCGGCGCCTGGCTGCTGGAAAGCCTGAGTCTGGCCTTTTTCGCCGCCACTCCGGGCAAACTGTTATTGGGCCTCAAAGTGCTGGGTCCGCAAGGCCGCAAACTCAATTTACGGCAGGCAGGCGCGCGTACGGCCGCGATGTGGGTTATGGGTATGGGGTTATTTCTCTCCTGGATTGTCAGCCTGGCCTTTTTCTGGGCCTCTTACCGGTCCCTGCGCTATTACGGCGTCACCATCTGGGACGCCGGAGGGGAATATCAGGTGGTGGGCCGGGGCAAGGCGCTGAACCGGGCCATTATTGCCGCCGCCATGTTTGTTATGATTCTAGGATTGGAATTTATCAATATCACCTGAGGGATACAACGGCACCTTCCCGGCCGCTGCCCTCCCGGATGGAATCGCGCACCAGGGGAATCTGGTTTTTAAAAAGGTCCTTTGAAGATAAGAGCCAGCATGGTCATATCGTCATACTGCTCCGCGCCGCCCGCGAAAGCCTCAACTGCGCTTTCAACCTGGGAAACAAGATTTTTGACGTCCTGGCTTTGGCAGGAATTGAGGGCGTCCAGCACCCGGTCTTTACCGAACATGGCGTGGCCGCGGTTGGCAGCCTCGGTCAGGCCGTCTGTATACAGGAACAGGATATCGCCTTTCCCCAGGGCCGCGCTTCCCTCCGTATATTTGAGGCCCTCAATTCCTCCCAGGACAAAGCCCGGCTTGACGGCCATGTACTCATACACGCCCTCACGGCTGCGAAAGGGCGGATTGTGTCCCGCATTCACGTAAGTCAGGCCGCCGGTTTTGAGATCCAGATAGGCCATAAACGCGGTGACGAACATGCCGGCCTGATTGTTCCAGCAGAGCGTGTTATTGACAGCGGCAAACACCTCGGCGGGCGATTTCCCTGACTGGGCGTTGTTTTTGATCAGGGTTTTGGCGATAACCATAAACAGGGCGGCGGGAACGCCCTTGCCCGACACGTCCGCCGCCACCACGGCCAAAGTATTCCCGTCTATGAAAAAGAAATCGTAAAAATCGCCGCCTACTTCTTTGGCCGGGCACATCATGCCGTAGAGGTCAATTTCCTTGCGTTCGGGATAGGGCGGGAATATGCTGGGCAGCATACTCGCCTGGATGTGGGCGGCAATTTCCAGTTCCGCGCCGATGCGTTCTTTTTCGGCGCTAACCTGGGCCAGATTTCGGATATAATTTTTTATGTCACGCGCCATTTTATTGACGGAGTGCCCCAGCTGGGCGATCTCATCCCTGGTATTTACGGCGATTTCCGTGTCAAGATCGCCGTCCGCGATACGGATGACGGCTTTATTCAGCGCGGTTATGGGGCGGGTTATGCCATAGGCAAACAATATGGCCAGCGCCGCCGCTATAATGGCCGCCGCTATAAGCACAATAAAAAATGCGGTGAGGGTGAGGCGGATTGAGTCCGTTATCCGCGCGGAGGCCTGCTCCTGGAGCGCCAGAATCCCGCGCTCCATATTGGCGACCGGTTCAATAATTTCCTCTGTGGGCACGACCAGGCCGATGCTCCAGTCGATTACGCCCAGCGGCGCATAGGCGATATGCACATCGCGGCCGTACAGGGTCATCTGCTGCACGCCGGAGGCTTTGGCGGTCATTTGCCCGGCCAGGAGGCGTAGAGTTTCGTCGTCGCTTTGCAGGTAGTTTTTCCTGATTTTGCTTCCGTTCTCGGCATAGGTAAAATCGTCACTGTTCAGGGATGCGATGATTTCGCCCGCGGAACTGAGCAGAAAAGCGTAACCGGTATCGCCTATGGTGGTGCTGGTTATGATGTCCTCAATTTCGCTGAGGACCGCGCCGCTTCCCGCAACCCCTACCAACCTGCCGTCGGGCGCGTACACCGGCGCGGCGCAACTGATGCTGAGACCGCGTCCGTCGATATCCTCAAACAGGTCGCTCCAGCTTAAGGCCCCTTTTCGCGCCGCGATGATGTACCAGTTGCGCGTGCGCGGGTCGAAATTCCGGGCCGTGGCGGTGGTCGCGCCGGAGCCGACCACGATGCTTAAGCCGATCTCCAGGCCCAGATAACTGGCCGTGACTTCCGAACCTGTTACGGCAAACTGGCGCAGGACGTCCTGGATGTTGCCCGCCAAAGCGATTTCGCTCTTTATCGCCGGGGTGTTTATGTCAACGCCCGGGGCGGTTCTGATGAAGGGGGTCAGGGTGTTTTGGTCCTGGGGATTCAGGTAGCCAACGGGATTGGGGGCGTATCGGTTGGGATGGGCATAAATGTGGGCGGCAACGTTGGCTACCATTTGAGTCTGGTTTTCTATTTCGCCAAGGCGGGCGTCCACCAGGCGGGCGCGGTTTTGCACCAGGGTGGTCATCTCGGCTTTGATGCTCGCCAAAAGGGCCTCTTTACTGTCACGGGCGGCTATCTTGCCCAGCAGGTCGCTGCTGTCAAGCGAGATTTCTTTTATGCCGAACATTGAATTGACCGTAACCGCGCCGATAACAAGAAGCGGCAGGATTGCTGAACTCAATATCACGGCCAGAATTTTGCTTTTGAGTTTCATAACCCCTCGGTTTCGGAGACAGTGATAAAGCTCACGCCGCCGCCTTACTGATAGTGAGGATATTCATATCCCCCTCGCGGCGGTAGGCTACATTATCCATGAGCTGTTTAACCATAAAAATCCCCAGCCCGCCGGCCTGGCGCTTTTCGCCGGGGAGGGTTATATCGGGGTCGTCTTTCAGCAGCGGATTATAGGGCACGCCGCCGTCGCGAAATTCAATATTGACGACATCCTTGTCTATGCTCACGCGCACTGAGACCGCGCCGGTTTCCGGATGATAGGCGTAGCTGGAAATGTTGACAAACACTTCCTCCACCGCCATTTCGATGTGTTTTTGCGCTCTGGGCGGCGCGCCGGCAATATTGGCGGCCACAAAAGCCAGCACGGACGCAAGGTTTTCCGTCTTGGCTTCTGTTTTTAACTGACAGTTATTTTTCATAATATCGCTTTTATGGTGTTTTCGCCGTTTTCGTATTTATGCTCAACCTCTTTACAGGATTTGCGCAAAATCGCGGCGGAAATGTCGTCTTCGGCGGCGGACAGGTCACGCGCCGCGCCGCCGTATCGTACGTTCACGGTCTGCCGGCCGCTAATCTCCGAGTAGCTTAAGGTGTAGGAACACGCTCCCGCGGCGGGCATAACCAGCCCCAGCACCAGTTCTTCCGTAACCAGACGGGTTTTGCCGGCGCTGTAGGCGTCCAGGCCGCTGCCCCGGCAAAAGTTTTCCGCGCCGTTGAGCAGTTCCACAACATCCGCTCTGTCAGAGGACAGCTCGTAGTGGAAGGAGCGGGTTTTGTCGATGAAATCCCGTGTCTTTTCCCGCCTGGGGCGGGTGAAAATCTCCGCGGGCGCGCCTTCCTCATAAATCCCGCCCTCGTCCAGGTAAAACACCCGGGTGGCAATATCCCGGGCAAATTTCATCTCGTGGGTGACAATCAGCATGGTGATGCCGGTTGAGGAAAGGGTGCGGATCACTGAGGTGACCTCGCCTACCATGGTCGGGTCCAGCGCGGACGTGGGCTCGTCGAACAAGATGACGTCAGGGTCCATCGCCAGCACCCGGGCAATCGCGGCCCGCTGCTTTTGCCCGCCCGACAGATGGGAAGGCATAAATTCCGCCCGCTCCGCCAGGCCAACGGATTTAAGCAATTCCAGAGACCGCCTGTCCGCCTCCTGCCTGCTCTTTTTCAACAGCCATGTTTGTCCCAGGGAAACGTTTTCCAGTACGGACAAGTGCGAGAACAGGCCGAAATCCTGGAACACCATGCCCATTCGGCGGCGAATGGCATTGATGTCCGCGCCTTTTTGGGTGAGCGTCACCCCGTCCAGCACCACTTCGCCCGAACTGGGCGGCTCCAGCATATTGA
>JAIRYI010000027.1 GCA_031267815.1 Desulfarculales bacterium
CTGAGTCTGGAACCCAAGGCCATGGTCTCTGTTTCCCCGTTTAAGATATAGGTTAAGGCGCGGACTGACACGTCCTATCCGGCCTGGCTGGGGTAGAATTCTTTTAAATAGGCCTTTAGTCTTTTAAGAGCCTCTTCAATGTTTTCCAGGCTGTTGGCATAGGAAAGGCGGATAAAGCCGTGACCGCCGGGGCCAAAGTCCCTTCCCGGGGTTACAGCCACATGAGCATGTTCCAGAATATGAAAGGCCAGATCATAGTCATTGGGGTTCAGGTGGTCGCAGCGGGTGAACACGTAAAAGGCCCCCTGGGGCGCTACAGGTATGGAAAAGCCCAGATCACGCAGGCCCTGAACCAGACGCAGACGGCGCCGGTCATACTCGGTCAGCATATTTTTTATATCTTCTCCCACCCGTTCCGGCTGGCGAAAAATTTCCAGCGCCGCCCACTGCGAAATGGAAGGAGCGCAGATGGCAAAATTCTGATGCATTTTCTGCAGAGGCCGGATAAAAGCGGGTGGAGCAATCAGATAGCCCAGGCGCCAGCCGGTCATGGCCTGAAGCTTGCTGAATCCTCCCAGGACAAAGGCATGGGGAGTGAATTCCAGGATGCAGTGATCTCGCTGCTTGTCATAGATCAGGCCATGGTAAATTTCATCGCTGACAACATAGGGCGGCCCGTTTTTGCCGTCGGCCAGAGCGGCAATGGCCTGCATGCGCTCCGGGCTTAGAAGCTGTCCGGTGGGGTTGGCGGGAGAATTGATGACAATGGCCTTGCTTTGCGGGCTCAGACGGGCGGCTATGTCTTCCGGTTTGTATTGGAAAGCGTCGGTTTCGCTCACCGCCACGGAGACCGGCTTGCCGCCCGCAAATTTTATAAAATTGAGATAACAGCTGTAACAGGGATCACTGACAATCACTTCATCGCCTTCTTCCAGCAAAGCGGAAAAAAGGAGCAGCATGGCCGGGCTGCTGCCGGCGCTGATCATGATTTGTTCCGGGTCCAGGCCTACCTTGTAACGTTTACGGTAATGCCCGGCAATGGCCTGGCGCAGTTCCATTATTCCCAGAGAATGAGTGTAATGGGTTTTATTGCCGGCCAGAGCTTTCAGGGCCCCTTCCTGGATACATTCGGGAGTGTTGAAATCAGGCTCGCCCACTTCCAGATGAATGATGTCAATGCCCCGGTTCTGCATGGCGACCGCCTTTTCCAGCACATCCATGACAATAAAAGGCTGAATGTCGGTGGCCCGTTTACTGGCAATATCCATAAAAATCACCTCATGCTATCTGCGCGGAAGAAGCTCCGGAAAACAGCCATTTCTTATGTCCATCTCCCGTTACGGAATTAAATAACTTTATTCAGGGAATATTCTATAATGCCTTCCGCCCCTGTTGCCAATAACAGAGGAATCAGTTCGCGCACTTTGGCGTCTTCCACCACGGTTTCCACGGAAAACCAATCGCTGTTATACAGAGGAGAAACTGTGGGCGCGTTGAGGCTGGGCAGGGCCGCCACCACGTTCTGCAGTTTGATTTTGGGTACATTCATCTTTAAGGCCACCAGCTTCTCCGCCACCAGGGCGCCTTTTAACAGCAGGGCTATTTGTTTGATTTTATTTTGTTTTTCGTTGTCCTGCCAGGAAATGCGGTTGGCGATTAGCTGGGAAGTGGAGCGCATTAATTCTTTAATGACCTGCAGGCCGTGGGCCTTGATGGTGGATTCAGTTTCAGTGACTTCCACAATGGCGTCGGCCAGGCCGCTGACGATTTTGGCTTCAGTGGCGCCCCAGGAAAAATTGACTTCCACGGGAATATTGTGTTCCGCAAAATAATTTTTGGTGAAGTTAACCAGTTCGGTGGCCACTCGCTTGCCTTTTAGGTCCTCCAGATCCTTGATGCCGGAGTCTTTAGCCACCGCCAGCACCCAGCGGGCAGGGCGGGAAGAGACTTTGGAATAAACCAGTTCTTCCACAAAATGCACATCTGATTTGTTTTCCATAATCCAGTCCCAGCCCGTAATGCCGGCGTCCAGGACGCCGCTTTCCACATAACGGCTCATTTCCTGCGCCCGGCACAGGGAACAGATAATATCCGGATCATTGATTTCAGGAAAATAAGAACGTCCGCTTATAGTTATCTTCCATCCGGCTTTTTCGAACAGGCGCACGGTGGCGTCTTGCAAGCTGCCCTTGGGGATACCAAGCTTCAACGGCTCTTTCATTTTTTATAAACCTCCTTGGGGTCGAAAAGGGGTTCGCCTTCGGTAATAAGTTCATTGCCGGCCACTTTCCGGTAAAAACAGCTTTCCCGTCCGGTATGGCAGGCGGCTCCCCCTATTTGTTCTATTTGGAACAGTACGCTGTCATTGTCGCAATCCACATAAATGGATTTTATTTTCTGCACATTGCCGCTGGAGCCGCCTTTATGCCACAACTCCTGGCGGGAACGGGACCAGTAGTGTACTTCGCCGGTAGCCAGGCTCAAGCGCCATGATTCTTCATTGATATAGGCCTGCATGAGGACTTTGCCGGTGCGGGCATCCTGGGCTATAGCGGGAATGAGACCGCCGCTTTTGGCAAAATCTAATTGAATCATAATAATACCTTACTAAAGAGAAAAAGGTTAAAATGATTTTTTATCGCCAAAGCCGTTTTTTGTCAAGCGTATAGGTAAGATGACGGCGCGGCAAGTGAAAAATGGACGGCGCGCAAGGCGCCGGTTTTTTCGGCTGACCGCCGCGCGCCCCAAGAGCGCGCTTGCCTCAAATTATTTCGGAACTTACTTTAGTTATAACTGGCTATAGACAAATAGGCAAAACATGATATATGCCTGTTTATATAAGGAGGAAGAAAAATTTATGTGGGAATATACTGAGAAGACAAAGGAATATTTTAACAACCCTGTTAACGTCGGCGAAGTTGAGAATCCCGACGGAATAGGCGAGGTCGGTTCTTTGGCTTGCGGCGACGCCTTGCGGCTGACTTTTAAATTAGATGACCAAGGGCGTATTGCCGAGGCCAAATTCCAGACTTTTGGCTGCGCCTCCGCTATCGCTTCCAGTGCCGCGCTTACAGAGATGATCAAAGGCAAGACTTTGGAGGAAGCGGCCAGGATAAGCAATCAGGATATCGCGGCTTTTCTGGGCGGGTTGCCGGCTGAAAAAATGCACTGTTCCGTTATGGGAGAAGAGGCTTTGCGGGCGGCTATTCGCAATTATCACGGCCTGGAACCGCTGCCGGGTGAAGACGGCGAAGTAATCTGTCAGTGCTTTGGGGTTACCGATAAAGAGATAGAAAGAGTGGTTAGAAATAACAGCCTGCGCTCGGTGGGGGAAGTGACCAATTATACCAAAGCCGGCGGCGCCTGCGGCAGATGCGTGGATAAAATAAGCGCGGTCCTGGCCCGGATATGGAATTCGCAGCAGCCTGTAAGCAGTCTGGCGCCTTCCCCGCCTCCCCGGCTGACCACCATCAAGAAGCTGAAACTGGTGGAAGAAACTTTGGAACGCGAAGTGCGCCCTTTGCTCCAGGCTGACGGCGGAGATATTGAACTCATTGATATAAATGGCGATGTCGTTCAGGTGGCTCTGCGCGGCAACTGTTATGCCTGTCAAGCCAGCCAGACTACCTTGGGCCAGTTGGTGCAAAAGAAGCTGAGAGAATTTGTGGCTCCAACTATTACTGTAGAGGAGGTAAAGTCATAATGACCGCAACAAATATTAATAACCGCCGGGTAGTGTACCTGGACAACAATGCCACTACCGCCACCGCCCCGGAAGTATTGGAAGCCATGCAGCCTTATTATAAGGATTTTTATGGTAATCCCAGTTCCATCCATTATTTTGGCGGTCATGTGAAGGCCAGGATGGATACTGCCAGACAACAGGTGGCCGCCGGGTTGGGATCTCACCCCGATGAAATTGTTTTTACGTCCTGCGGCACGGAAAGCGACAGCACCGCCATTCTTTCCGCTTTGCGCGCGTTCCCGCAGAAACGCCATATGGTTACTACCAGAGTGGAACATCCGGCGATTATGAATCTGGCCCAGGAACTGGTACGCCAGGGCTATGATGTCACCTTTTTGCCGGTGGATAATCTGGGCAACCTGGATCTGGAGCAGGTGAGGGAGGCTGTCCGTGAGGACACCGCGATAGTCAGCGTAATGTGGGCCAACAATGAAACCGGCGTCATGTTTCCGGTGGAGAAGATCGCCCGGATAGCCAAAGAGAAAGGATCCCTCTTCCATACCGACGCGGTGCAGACGGTGGGCAAAATCCCCATAAATCTGGCTGATACGGCGATTGACATGCTCTCCTTAAGCGGCCATAAACTGCATACGCCCAAAGGAGTAGGGGCCCTGTACGTGAAAAAGGGAACTCCTTTTGTACCCTTCATGCTGGGAGGACACCAGGAACACGGTCGCCGCGCCGGCACGGAAAATGTGCCTTATATCATAGGATTAGGCAAGGCATTTGAACTGGCGGGCAGTCATATGGAAGAAAAAGGAACCCATATCCGCCGCTTGCGCGACCGCTTGGAAAAAGGTCTGCTGGGGATAGAGGCCACGATCTTGAACGGCGATCCGATCAATCGGGTCCCCGGCACCAGTTCGGTGAGCTTTGAATTCATTGAAGGAGAATCCATTCTTATGCTTTTGAGCGATCAGGGAATTTGCGCCAGTTCAGGCAGCGCCTGCACTTCCGGTTCCCTGGAACCGAGCCATGTCCTGCGCGCCATGGGGGTGCCTTTTACCGCGGCTCACGGCAGCGTAAGATTTTCTTTTTCTGGCTATAATACCGATGCTGATGTAGACTTGGTTCTAGAAGTAATGCCGGGAATTGTGGATAAACTGAGAGCGATTTCACCCTTTTGGCAGCAGAGGCGGAAGATCGCCCTTCGTGCTTGATCATAACAGCAGGGAGGTTTAAGCGGAAAGAGAGAGTTAATTTTAATGCCTTTTCGTGTTGCAAGTATTTTGCTGATAATTGTAATGGCCGTTCCCGCTTGGGGCGCAGCCCAAGCGGGGCGGCTCTATATAATTGATTATATTCAGGTGGGAGTGAGACAGAATCCGGCCAATAATTCCACAGTGCTGGAGACGGTGAAGACCGGCGCCAGCGTGGCCCGTCTGGGCCTGTCATCCGACCAGTTATGGATAAAAGTCCGCACTCAGGCCGGGACTGAAGGCTGGATTATGGCCCGTTATCTTATGGAAAATCCCCCCGCTGCGCAGCTGTTGAGTGAAATGCCGCGGGATCAGACGGAAATGCTGAGTAATTTGCGCCAGGAAAATTCTTTGTTGCAGGCGCAGGCGCAGGAGAAGCAGGAACTGGCCTCCCAATGGCAGCAAAGGTATGAAACACTCGCAGCTGACAGCCGGGATGTAGTGTCCTTAAAAAAAGAATATAATGATATGCAAGCCAGACTGGAAGAGCAGTCTGCCCGCCTGCAGGAGTTGGAGACAGAAAATAATTCACTGCATTTCACTTCCAATGTGGTGTGGTTTCTGTCGGGAGGCAGTGTACTCCTGCTGGGTTGCTTTTTGGGGTGGATGTTTGGCAGGCGGAAACGCTCCGGATGGTCTTCCTCCATCCGCTATTAGAAGTCATTGGAGAAGGATTTGGAACTGACCCGCTTGGGCGGCCTTGGCATATACCAGCCCCAAGCGGGATACAGATTTTCAATTGACAGTATTTTACTGGCTTTCTTCGCGCCTCTCGCGCTTGGGAGAATAGCGGATTTGGGTTCAGGATGCGGGATATTGCCTCTGCTTCTGGCGCGGCGGGGTGTTAAGGGGCCGTTTACCGCGGTGGAAATGGATACCGTTAGCGCCAGGTGCTGCCAGATCAATTTGGCTCATCTGCCGGCATCTGTTTTGGAACATGATATGTGTATGCCCCATGTCGCCCTGCCGGCCGGGGGGTTTAAAATGGTTATTGCCAACCCTCCTTTCGGTCAACCGGGCCGCGGAAGAATTTCTCTTCAGAAATCTAAAGCCTCAGCCCGCCACCAGCTTAAACTCACCTGGGAGCAACTGTGGCGGGTTGCGGCCGGATTGCTGCCTCCCCAGGGCAAGCTGATCTTATGTCTGCCCCCTCGCTGTCTGGTTCAGGCATTTGCCGGGATGGAGAAGTATAATCTGGTACCCAAACGCCTGCGTCTGGTACACGGGCGCGGGGAACTGCCGGCCAAAATCGCGCTGCTGGAAGCGGTGAAAGACGCGGGGATGGAGTTGCGGGTCGAGCCGCCTTTTATCCTTTATCAGGATAAGGCCAATACTCCCGGCCCGGAACTGGCGGCTTTATATGAATATTTGCGTATAAATCATTCAGTTTAAAACAGTCTCCAGGTTCATACCCAGACCCTCCACCCCGGCGAACACCGCCGCGGTGGCCTCCACCCGGTAAGCTCCGGGCAGGTTCAAGACTACTTCCCCTTTAAGGGGCAGGGCAATGTTCAGAACTACCCGGCAATTGCCGGGATGGGCCGCCAGAATCTGACGCAGACTGGTCAGGAGGGTGGGATTGACTTCCGGACCGGCCAGGCTTAAGCGCAGACTGCCGGTCCGGTGGTTTCTGGCTTCTTCCAGCGGCAGAACCCGGTCCACGGTCACTTGCCACTCCCGTTCGTCCTGCTCCAAAGTCCCTTCAATTACGATAGGCTCTTCCGAATTAAGGCAGGCCGCGCTGGCGGCGAAGCTTTTGGGAAAGACGGTCAGGCTTATCTGTCCGGTCAGGTCCTCCAACAGGAGCCTGGCCATCCGCTCGCCTTTTTTGGTTAATATTTCTTTGAGGCGCAGAGGCACTCCGGCCAGGCGAACTTTGGATTTGTCCGGCAGGCTGTTTAAACTGTCAATGGTTTTGATGCCCATACGGGTTATTTCCCGGGCGAAACGGTTTAAGGGGTGGGCGGTGATATAAAAACCCAGAGTTTCTTTTTCAAAAGCAAGCATATCTTTTTCCGGCCAGGGGGGCAGAGATGGAATCAGAGGTTCAGGTATACCGGAATTTCCGGCGGAGGCAAACATGTTGATCTGGCCGCCGTCCTGCTCTTTTTTCACGCGCTGCCCATACTCCAG
This sequence comes from Desulfarculales bacterium, assembly GCA_031267815.1. GTDB lineage: Bacteria > Desulfobacterota > Desulfarculia > Desulfarculales > Desulfarculaceae > JAIRYI01. Next base: position 7,078 of record JAIRYI010000027.1, read on the forward strand.
AGCATCTTCCACTATGGCCAGAAGCGCGGCCCGGTTGGGATAGCAGGAATCAAAGGCCCCGCATTTTATCAGGCTTTCCAGCACTTTTCGATTTATTTTTCCCGGGTCTGCGCGGGAACAGAAATCAAAAATACTTTTGAACTCTCCTTTTTGGGTCCGGGCGGCGACAATGGCCTCAATAGATCCGTCGCCTACATTTTTTACCGCTTTCAAACCGAAGCGGATGGTTTTATCCCGCACCGTGAATTCCCGGTCGGAATAGTTGACGTCAGGAGGAAGGATTTTCAATTGCCGCGTCTGGCATTCGGCAATCAGTTTCATAACCGCATCTTGCCGGTCCGAGCGGCAGGTGAGTACCGCGGCCATAAATTCATAGGGATAGTTGGCTTTGAGATAGGCGGTCTGGTAAGCAATCATGGCATAGGCGGCAGAGTGGGATTTGTTAAAACCATAGCCGGCAAATTTTTCGATAAGATCAAAAAGTTGTCCCGCGCGGGCCGGATCGGCGCCTTTGGCGGCCGCTCCTTCTGTGAAACGGCTGCGTTCCGCGGCCATTACCTGCGGGTCTTTTTTCCCCATTGCCCGGCGCAGATTATCGGCCGCTCCCAAGGTATAACCGGCAATCACTCTGGCTATCTCCAGAACCTGTTCCTGATAAACCATCACCCCGTAAGTGTCTTTCAATATAGGTTCCAGCTGGGGCATAAAATAGCTGACCTTTTTACGGCCGTGCTTGCAGGCGACAAAATCGTCCACCATGCCGCTTTCCAGAGGCCCGGGGCGGTACAAAGCTATCAAAGCTATGATATCCTCCAGGCAATTGGGACGCATTTTAGTGAGCAGGCTTTTCATGCCTGAAGATTCCACCTGAAACACTCCCACGGAATCTCCCCGGCCCAGAAGGGCGTAACTGGCCGGATCATCCAGCGGAATATTTTCAATAGCGAATTCAGGGTCATGTCCCTTGCGAATAAGCTTGATCGCGGTATCGATTTCGGTGAGAGTGTTCAAACCCAGAAAGTCAAATTTGATAAGCCCGGCTTTTTCCAGACATTTCATATCAAACTGGGTGATAATAACGTCTTCGCTTCCTTTTTTATCGACCGCTTTGTACAGAGGGACTATCTCGTCCAGCGGAGCGTCGCCTATTACCACTCCGGCGGCGTGTACGGAGGCGTGGCGGGGCATGCCCTCCAAAGTGCGGGCGATGGCAAGAAGCCTTTGTATTTGGGGATCGGCCTGCATGCGCTCTTTAAGCCGCGGTTCCATTTTTATGGCGTCATCCAGGGAGATCCCTATAGTTTCAGGGATGATTTTGGCAATGGCGTCAACTTCGCCGTAGGGTATGCCCAACACCCGGCCCACATCGCGTACGGCGGCGCGCGCCTTCATACTCCCGAAAGTGATTATTTGGGCGACCTTTTCCTTGCCGTAACGGCGGGATACATATTCAATGACTTCATTGCGGCGGACGGCGCAGAAATCCACGTCAATATCAGGCATGGATTTGCGCTCCACATTTAAAAAGCGCTCAAATATGAGACCGTAGCGGATAGGGTCCAGATCGGTGATGCGCATGGCCCAAGCCACCAGAGATCCGGCGGCCGAACCGCGCCCCGGTCCTACCGGGATACCCTGCTCTTTGGCCCAGTTAATAAAATCGGCCACTACCAGAAAATAGTCGGCAAAGCCCATTTGTTTTAAAACCGTCAGTTCTCCGTCCAGACGCTCCCGGTAGCAGACTTCATCAAAAACATAGCCTTTGATTTCCGTCAGGCGCCGTTTAAGCCCTTCTCTGGCATTTTCCTCAAGCATCTTTTCCGCTTCCTGGCCTGGGGGCAGGATCATTTTGGGAAAACGCAGTTGCCCGAAATTCAGATCCACCTGGCAGCGCTCGGCGATACGAACGGTATTCCGCAACGCTTCCGGGCAGAAGGAGAATAAGGCTTCCATTTCCGCCGGAGATTTGAAAAATGCCTCGGTGGGAAGCTGCAGCCGCCCGGGATCGGTCATCACCCGTCCGGTCTGGATGGCTACCAAAGCATCCTGGGCTTCAAAATCTTCGCGGTTTAAAAAATGGCAGTCATTGCTGGCTACCAGAGGCAGGCCAAGTTTTCCGGCCAGTTCCATCAGCAGAGGATTTAGTTTTTTATGTTCCGGCAAACCCAGATCCTGCATTTCTATGAAAAAATTGTCCGCGCCCATGATAAGGGACAGCCTTTCCGCGGCCGCAAGCGCCTTGTCGTCTTTGCCGGCCAGCAACAGATGGGGTATCTGTCCCTGGATGCAGGCGGACAGGGCAATAAGCCCTTCATGATTTTTACTCAATAATTCCAGATCAATGCGGGGACGGTAGTAGAAACCTTCGGTATATCCGGCGCTGACCAGGCGGATTAAATTGCGGTAACCGGCCATGGTGGCGGCCAGCAGGATAAGGTGATAATAGCGGGGCAGGCCCGCTGACTCTATTTTGTCAAAGCGGCTTTCCGGCGCCACATAGACCTCGCAGCCCAAAATTGGTTTGACGCCATGTTTGCGCGCTTCCTGATAGAAATTTATGGCCGCGAACATATTGCCGTGGTCAGTGACGGCGACAGCCTCCATGCCCATCTTTGCAGCGGAGGCAAGCAGTTTGTCTATGGGTATGGCCCCGTCCAGAAGGCTGAAAGAGGTATGGTTGTGCAGGTGTATGAAAGACATGGTATTTTTTGAATCCTGGATATTTTTCCGAATTGGATTTTCCGCAAGTTTGACAAAAAGAGTAAAAATCGAGGGTTATTCCAGCCGGTAGTTGGGCGCCTCTTTGGTGATGGTTACGTCATGGACATGGCTCTCTCGCAGACCGGCGGAAGTTATCTGTACAAATCTGGCTTTGGCGATCAGCTCCTGCAGATTGGCGGCTCCCACATATCCCATGCCGGCTTTAAGCCCGCCGATGAGCTGATAAATTGATTCCGACATTGTGCCCCGGTAGGGAACCCGGCCCACAATGCCTTCCGGCACCATTTTCATTTCAATTTCATCGCTGTTTTGTTGATAACGGTCGGCGGATCCCTGTTTCATGGCGTCAATGGAACCCATGCCCCGGTATACTTTATAACGCCGGCCCTGATATAGAACAGTCTCGCCCGGAGACTCCTCGGTGCCCGCAAAAAGCGAACCCACCATTACCGTCTGGGCGCCGGCGGCCAGAGCTTTGGCGATGTCTCCGCTGAATTTTATACCCCCGTCGGCGATCATGGGTACATTATATTTACCGGTTATCTTGGCAACTTCGAAAATGGCGCTCATCTGCGGTACGCCCACTCCGGCCACTACCCGGGTGGTGCAGATGGAGCCTGGCCCGACCCCGACTTTTACCGCGTCAACACCTGCTTCGATTAGGGCCTCCGCTCCCTGGGCGGTGGCAATATTTCCGGCTATAAGCTGGCACTGAGGGAAATACTGTTTTATTTCACGGGCAGTGGCTATGACTCCTTCGGAATGACCGTGCGCTGAATCCAGACAGAGGACGTCCGCGCCCGCTTCCAAAAGAGATGAAGTTCTGGAGATGGTGTCAGATCCCACACCAATGGCCGCCCCTACCCGCAACCGTCCCAGTTCATCTTTGGCGGAATGGGGGTATTGGTGAATTTTCTCAATGTCTTTAATGGTTATCAAGCCTTTGAGATTGCCGTCGCTGTCCGTGATCAGAAGTTTTTCGATGCGATATTTATGTAAGATGGCTTTACATTCTTCCAGCGCGATGCCTTCCCGTGCGGTTATCAGGTTACCTCTGGTCATTACCTGATAAACCATTTGATCCAGGTTGGTTTCAAAACGAAGATCCCGGTTGGTGATAATACCCACCAGTTTTTGTCCTTCCACCACCGGCACGCCGCTTACTTTGTAACGGTGCATGATTTCCAGCACTTGCCGTATATTGGCGTCAGGATGCACGGTTATGGGGTCCACCACCATGCCCGACTCCGATTTTTTTACTTTGACTACTTCCAGAGCCTGGTTTTCTATGGGCATATTTTTGTGAATGATGCCGATTCCGCCGTGCCGGGCAATGGTAATGGCGGTCTCCGCTTCGGTAACCGTGTCCATGGCCGCGCTGACCAGGGGGATGTTGAGTTTTATGGCGCGGGTGAGCCAGGTGCTGGTATCGGCCTGGGCGGGCAGAATTTGGCTGTAGCCAGGCTGTAATAATAAATCGTCAAAGGTTAGACCCAGTGGCGGCTGGTTCATAAGTTTCGGCCTCCTTGGAAAATAAGCTCGGCAATGAGCGCAAAGTAAAGCCGCAGCCAGAGCGGCGATGAGTTTAAATAATGGGGCCGCCAGGTTCGGACGGCTGCCTGACGGTATATCCCCTCCGCCCGCCCGGATTCAGCCGGGAGGGGGTGCGCTGTCCTTTTTACGGAGATAATCCAGCGCGCATCCTTCCAGAATGCCCGCGTTTATCACGGTCAGTTCCCTCAAGTCAAGAACGCGCAAAATTTCCTGAGTCATTAACAGACCGATTACGATAATATCGGCCCGGTCGGCGGCCTGCCCCAGGGATCTGCGGCGTTGGTCCAGGTTTTGCCCGGCCAGATTTTCAAATATTGCCGCCAGATTCTCCGCGCTCACGATATGATTGTTTATCTGTTCAGGCTCATAGCGGCTTAATCCCAGATCCAAAGCCGCCAGGGTGCTGGACGTGCCGGAAGTGACAACAAGCCGTTCGGCCTTTCCCTTGACCACAAGCAACGGGGCCAGGAAAGAGCGGAGGGCGGCTATTTCGGCCGGATCCGGGGGGTCCCCGGGCGCCAGTTTTTCCTTAAGATTAAGGCACCCCCAAGGTAAATACATCCCGGCGGAATTATTATCAAAGGGCGCCAGTTCACAAGATCCGGCTCCAATATCCAGCACCCAGGCGCCTTTTCTGGATCCTTGCAGCACCAGGCCTACTCCCAGCCGGGTCAAGCGGGCCTCTTCCTCGGCGCTGATAATCCGGGCCTGGGTCAGTCGGCAGGCACGGGCCAGCCGGTTTACAAATTCCTCACCGTTCAGCGCCTGGCGGCAGGCATGGGTGGCTACCAGCACCACCGCCTCCGCCCCCAGAGCCTGGGCCTGGGCCTGTAATTTTTCCACCGCCTCCCTGGCTCTGGTCTGTGCGGCCGGGATTAAAAGCGGCGGGGAGGTTACCGACAATCCTTCCCCCAATCTGGTATTAAGGCGGGTCCTGACCAAGACTTCAAACGGCGCCTGGACGGAATCAACTGCTCTGTTTCCCGGCATATTTAAGTGAAATGAATTTGTCTGAACCAGGAGCAGGCGCAAGGCATTCGTACCCATATCTAAAACCGCCAACCGAAATTTCGCGACCGGTGACAACTTATCCAAATGCCTTTACAAGGAGAGAGGTGCAACCATAAAACGATTGCACTTTTATCTATCAGATATATGGCCGCTTGGCAAGGGCGGAGGCCAAAGCGCGGCGGACGGCGCGGAAATATTGGGTTTTTTCGGGACGGCGAAGAGCTGAAGCCGGCAGTTTTCGCTTTAGCGCAAACTTGAGCGCCGGCTTCAGCTCCCTGCCGCCCGCCCGCGCGGCGCGCCGGACATACTCCTTCCGCGCCGGTTTTTTCATGAGCGGCCCGCCGCGGCGCTTGCTATAATTAGAGGCTATGGCTGTTTTGCGACAACTGCTGGTGAAAATGGGAAGCGACCGCACTATCCGCAAAGTGCGCACTCAGCTTGTGGGCGCCCGCGCTCTGACCCGTTTTCTCATGGACTGCGGCTATCCCGCCAGTCCTCAGGCACTAATGAAACGCCTGCATGACCGTTTGCATTCCATCCTTCCTCTGGCCACATCGCCGCTGGAACTGGCGGTGTTCGGACGTTTGCTGGACGGCCCTCTGCTTATGGAGCGAGCCAGAAATCTGCCTTTGCATTTTCCCAGCGCCCAGGATACGGAATTGAGCGGCCTGTGGCCCTGGCTTACCGCCGGCAGCGCCCTGGAATTGGCCAGAGCCAATTGTTTGACCGGAGAATTCGTCCGTTCCTTAACCCGGTGGCTGGGTGAAATGCTGAGCAACCTGGCCCCTCCGGCCGGATTAGGCTGGCAAGATAGCCGGATTCTGGCCAGCAGAGCTATTAACTTGTTGTTCTGTTTGCGTTTCACTGATAATCCGCACAAGATGTCAGCCGGTTTGTGCGGGGATTTGCTTTTACATCTATATCTCACGGGTCAGGTGATGGAGCAGAATTTGAACGGCGCTTTATCCGCGTCTTCATCAGTCAGCTATAATTATCAAACCCATCTGGCCTGCGCCCTGATGTTTTTGGGTTTCAGTTTTGATTTTCTGCCTGAAGCCGGCAAATGGCGGGATCAAGGCTGCGCGGCCCTGGGCCCGGCTTTTCAGTCCTGCCCTCAAGAAGCCGGAAGCCTGGAAGAGATGAGCGCCGCTTTGCGCTGCGCCTGCCTGGGGATGTGGCTGGGCGGGAGGCAGGAGGCGAGTTTGCCCGGCCTGCGGGAAGCCGTCCGGGTCCAGGCCATGGAACTGCGCGCTGCCGCCCCTCCCTGGACTGATCAGTTTTTCAGCGTGTCTCCTCTGCCTGCGGGGCCGTTATGTTTCAGTTCCGACCCTGGTCAGGAGAGCAGTCTGGCGGCGGTTTTGCTGGAAGATCCTCAATTACGCGGTCCCCGGCGGGTGACAGAGCTGCTTTTCTGGCTGTATGGACCCGAGGTGGAAGACAAACTGCGCCAATTAGCCGGCGGATCCGCGCCGGGGGTTGTATATATGGGAGGTCTGGCCGGCCTCACCAGGCGCCTGGGCCGGGAACGCGTCAGTTTATGGTTGAGCTGCCCGCCCTCTTCGCTCCCTTCCCTTTCCGCGTTTGCTCCCCAATCGTCCGCGGCCATGTTGACCCACCCTCTGAGCTTGAGCATATTTCGCGGCGGCCAGCCTCTGCTGCTGCCGCCCAGCCGTCTGGAAAAAGGCCCTTTGTCCGTTTATTTCAACAGCCGGGCCGCCACCAACAGCCTGTTGCTTGACGATAAAGAGCCTGGTCCCGGCCAAGTTGTTGTGGATGCTCTGGAACATGATCAAAGATATATGTTCATGGCCGCCCGTTTCAACGGGTACATGAATTTGCCCGACCCGGTAATGGTGAGAAGAAGGATTTTCGTGGACTATGGCGCCAGATTAATTAATATAACAGATCAGATCCAGGGCGTTGCCCAGCATGTTTGCCTGCTGTATTTCCATTTTCCGCCTCATGCGGTGATTCAAAAATATCAGAAGGGAGGTCATGTGGTGAGCATTAACAAAGAAAAATGGTGGTTTAAAACCGAATCCAAGGCTATCAGCGAATTAATCCGGGGTCAGGCCAATCCTCCTTTAGGCTGGGCATTGCAAAGGGACGGCAGTGTCAGCCCTTCTCCCAGCCTGACAGTCAGGCTTACTTCTGTGGGCAGCGCCAGATTCAGCACTTCCCTGGTACTGTTGGATCCGGAGTAAGCGCCCGTCTGGAGACCGGTTATATCCGTTAGTCGGATAGAGTACCGCGCGCCTGTGGTTGCGGTTTTGGCAATTTTATTATAAAATTAAAAAAAAGACCTTAAATGGAAGGCGGTTAGCTCAAATATGGCCCAAAGCCCGCGGGCTTGGCTTTTTAATTTAATAAATTGAATAATTGTTAATGAGCATAGCCTTAATATAATTTTATGTCAAGAAGGCAGGATAATTCATGCAAAATGACGGAAATAAAGAAATGTCGGCGGTAAATGGCAGTTCTGGGGGCAATCAGGCTTTTTCCGCGCAGGAGCCGTGGGTGTTATTCAGGCTCAATAACCAGACCTTTGGCATACCCGCTCATATAACCCAGGAAATGATAAGTATTCCCGAGGTAACCCCTGTGCCCAGATCTCCGGAATCAGTGCGCGGCGTCATTAATTTGCGCGGTTCAGTCATTGCCCTGATTGATTTGCGCATCAAGCTTAATCAACCATCCCTGGCTCAGGAACTCGGTGAAATGATATCACATCTGGGTCAGAGAGAGCAGGAGCATAATGAATGGATGGACGCGCTGGAGGCCCACGTCAGGGAAGGAGCCGCTTTCACGCAGCCCCGCAGTCCCCATGAATGCGCTTTTGGCAAATGGTATGATAATTTTCACACTGATAATCCTCAGTTGCTGGGAGTGTTGCTGCGTTTTGATTCTCCGCATAAAATGCTTCATGCCTTGGCCGATAAGGTCGAGGGGATGCTGAACCGGGGCGACCATGCCGGAGCGGTCGCCGCCGTGGAAGAGGCCCGGCATGGGCTTATGCCCCGCTTAGGTGATTTGTTTGATGAATTAAAACGGAGCCTTACTATCGCTTCCCGTCAGGAGATCGCCATTGTTGTGGAACAGGATAACACGGTTATTGCCATTACCGTGGATGCGGTGGACGCGGTGGAGTCCCTTCAGGCCAGTTCGGTAGAGGATTTGCCGGGCAGAGGCTCGCTGGATGACAGTTATATTGTCCACATGCTGGGCCGCCGCTCCTCCAATGGCGACCCGGTTCTGATTCCCGATTTGGGTAAAATAGTGCGCGAATCTTCGGAGTATGTCAGAAATTTGTCTAATAACTGAGGGTGAGGCGTTTGCCGGCTGATAGCCTGCCCTGTATGTTGGCTGGTCAGACCGGGCCGGATAATTGTCCTCTGCTCGGTCTGGGGCAGCCTTTGTTTTATTTATCCGCTGCCGGGCAGACTTATCCGCGCTTGTCTGACCCTGTTGCTTCCAACCGGCCTGTCCCCATTATAATCGGACAGCCTGAGTGGCGGCTGTGGCTGGAGCAATGGGAAGAAAAGGTCCGGCAGTCGCCGGGGCGGCCGGTGGTCAGCCCGTTCAAAAATAATTTTTATGACCCGGAAGAGGCGGATGCTTCCTGGACGCGAATTAAATCCTGGCTACGGACAGACGCTGTTTCCGCGGATAAGGCGGCTTTATTTTCGGCAGAGGAAGACAGCAACGTTCCCGATCAGGCGTTTCTGTCATTTTTGCTTATGTCCCGCCTGGATGCGGTTAATAAAGACAGGCAGGAAATATGGCGAAAATTCCGGCAAGCGCAAGAAGCGCTGGGCAGTAGCCTGGATAATGACGGCAATGAAAATATCGGCCCTGAACTGTCGGAGCTTGAACCGTACAGCCTTGGCGAGGAAAGGCGTATGCTTATTTGGGCGCGGGCGGCGGCGGAAACGGATTTACCCGCCGCGCTCTGGCTTATGCCGCGGGCCGCTTTCCTGGGCTGGCTGAACTTGTGGCGGCCCGCGGACGCGCCTGAACCCTTACTGTCTCTGGGTTGGAGTTCCGCGGCCTTGGAAGCGCGGTTTTCACTTCCCCCTGTGCGCGCGGCTCTGGCCGCGTTACTGGCCCGGGTGCAATCGTATTCTGATCCTGTTTTCGCAGAGGCTTCTGACTTTACGCAGGAAGTGGGGGCAATAGACCGTCTTTGGCCGAAAATATGGCCCCCGGGCACGGCAGCGCAAAAATTGCATCTCTATATTTTACCGGCCGTAGCCAGGGCCAGCCTGTCTCTGCGTCCGGGACGGCAAGCTGTCCTGGTATGGGAATAACTGATTTTATTTCTTTTCTCAGATCGGAATGTTCAAGCTTTTGCTTCAATGGCGCTTTGCCGTCAGAATTTTGAAACTGACGGCAAAGCGTTGCGGTCAGTTCACGGCTGGCGCCAGGAAAAGGGGTTGTACCAGTGGAATTCGTTTTTGGGCAGGCGTGGGGCAGGGGATGGGACATTTATTTCCTCCGGGCCGATGTCCCCGGGATAATGAGAATATCCATAGATGTTATAGTCGCCGCCGTTTTGTTCATAATGGGAGGCAGGGTCGCTTCCCCGAGGGCTGACCGCCACCACAGAGACGGCGTCTCTGTGGCCGCCGCCGGCGTAGGGGCCGTCATAAATGGCTTTGGGGGTTACCCTGGGGGCGCCGCTGTCCGTAGGCTTAACCACTGGCGGAGGAGGAGGGGAAGCGCCGTTTTCATAAGCTACGACCACTTCCTGCAACCACATGCGCCTGGCTCGGGCCGCTTCGCGCACGTTGTTGCTGTAAGCCGCTAATTCGCAGTTGTAATAGGCGTTTAAGGCTTCATAATAGCGTCCCTGATAGAGCAGGTCCTCAGCATAGCGATAGAGAGAAGGCCCTTCTCCCTCGCTCATATAAACTTCTTCAAAATAACGGCTGTTGGCTTGAACTGTTCCGCTGGAAGATCCCAGGCCCGTGCCCAGGCCCGTGGCCATGCCGGCAACGGCGCAGCCGGAACTGGCAGTTAATAATAATAGCAGAATAAGTTGGGGGCATTTCATGTTTTCTGTCCTTAAATAAACGCCATAATTTTTGTCAGTATAGTTATGCAAAAACGGTGCCAAAAAATAATGGTCAATTGCCGGGGTGGAGCATCCGCATATTTGTAATGTACAGAGGCCTCACATCTGTATTTCACGGGAGAGGTTTTTATGCCGGGAGAAATTATTTTAATCGGTGATGAACTGATAAGCGGGCGGATTGGCGACAGCAACGCCCGCTTTGCGGCGGCCGCTTTGCAGGCGGTTGGTCTTGCTTTCAGGGCCGCGCAAATGGTGGGCGATCAGGAAACGGATATCCTGGAAGCGTTCAGGTTGGCCAGGCGGGCTGATTTTGTTGTGGTCAGCGGCGGCCTGGGCACTACTGACGATGATATAACCAATGCTGCCGCCGCCCGTTTTTTCGATTTGCCTTTGGAGGAACATCCTCTGATGCTGGCCAATCTGCGCCGGCTGGCGGTGAAACGAAAACGCAAGTTCAATAACGCTCACCGGCGGATGGCTCTTATGCCCAAAGGCGTGGATCTGCTGGACGGCGCCTTTGCGGGCTGGAGTCTGATGGACAGCGACGGGCGTCCCTGGTTTTTTCTTCCCGGCGTACCCGCGGAATTCACCGGTCTGTTTACTTCCAAAGTAGTGCCGGCTTTGCTGGATTATTTTGTGGGGCAAAAATCTGCTTCCCGCTGTATTACCGTATTCGGAATTTCCGAGGCTGAGATAGGCCGCCGCCTGGAAGGGGCGGCGGCAAAAATAGCGGGAGCCAATTTGGGATATTATCCGGTATTTCCGGAAGAAAAACTGATTTTAAGCGTAAGCGGCGGCTCTGAGGAGGAAATTAAGGCCGGACTGGATATTTTGGAAGATGAAATATGTGCCCGCCTGGGCCGCCATGTTATAGTGCGCGGGCCGCAAAGCCTGGAAGAAGAAGTTGGCGGAAAATTGCGGGAGCGCGGCCTCAGTCTGAGTCTGGCTGAGTCCTGCACTGGCGGTCTGATAGGTCATCGCATTACTCAAGTACCTGGAAGTTCATCTTATTTTAAGCAAGGAGTGGTAGTATATTCCAATCAGAGTAAAATAGAACTGCTGGGGGTCAGCCGGGAAATACTGGACGCCGCGGGCGCGGTCAGCCAGCCTTGCGCGGCGGCTATGGCCGTTGGGGCCAGAATGGGAGCGGGGACGGATCTGGCTCTGGCGGTAACCGGTATTGCCGGGCCGGACGGGGGTAGCCAGGAAAAACCGGTGGGAACGGTGTTTTTGGCTCTGGCCGCTCCCGAGGGCGTGGTGGTGGAAAAGAACTGGAATTTCGGTGACAGGAATGGGGTCAAGCTGGTGGCGGCCGAGGCGGCTTTGAATCTGTTGCGGCGTTATTTGGCCGGTGATATCAATTTCAGCAATCTTTAAGCCAGGTCAGCTTTGAGTTTATAAAACTTTGCGCTTTGCGCGGGCTTTTGCCGCGGGCGGAATTTCCCTGTAAAGGAGACTGAAGATTATGGCGTCGGGCAGAAAAGAGCAGAGTAAGGATACGGCTAAGGAACGGGATCAGGCTTTGGACAGCGCTTTGAAACAAATTGAGCGCAGCTTTGGCAAAGGTTCTATAATGCGCTTAGGCGACGGTGACGTGGTCGGCAATGTGGCCACGATTTCCACCGGTTCCCTGGGCTTGGATCTGGCAACCGGAGTAGGCGGCATACCCAGAGGCAGAATAACCGAAATTTTTGGACCTGAGTCATCCGGTAAGACCACTCTTACTCTGCACATTATCGCCGAAGCTCAGAAAAAAGGAGGTATTGCCGCCTTCGTGGATGCCGAACACGCTTTGGACGTGAATTACGCCCGCAGACTCGGGGTTAATGTAGACGAACTTTTAGTGAGTCAGCCTGATTTCGGGGAACAGGCTTTGGATATAGTGGAGATTTTGGTGCGCAGCGGGGCGGTGGACGTTCTGGTGGTGGATTCAGTGGCCGCGCTGGCGCCGCGAGCTGAAATTGAAGGAGAGATGGGTGATTCCCATGTGGGGTTGCACGCCCGCCTGATGAGCCAGGCCATGCGCAAGCTGACCAGCATTATCAGCAAAAGCCGGACCGCGGTTATTTTTATCAATCAGGTGCGGATGAAAATTGGCGTAATTTACGGCAATCCGGAAGTGACTACCGGCGGCAACGCGCTTAAATTCTATGCCAGCCTGCGGGTGGAGATCAGAGGCGGCAATAAAATCAAGGCGGGTGAGGAGGAGGTGGGACGGCGCGCCAAAGTCAAAGTGGTTAAAAATAAAGTGGCCCCTCCTTTCCGTCAGACCGAATTTGACATCACTTTCGGGCAGGGTATTAACCAGATGGGGGAAATTGTGGACCTGGGAGTGGAAGCCGGGTTTATAAACAAGTCCGGCGCCTGGTATTCTCTGGGCGAGGAGCGCATGGGCCAGGGCCGGGAAAATGCCTGCCTGTACCTGAAAGACAGGCAGGAAACAGCCGCGGAGCTGGCGGCTAAAATTCGGGAAAGCTTTGGTCTTAATCCCGAATTGTTCCGTGCGGATTCAGCCGGCGATGATGACGATGATTTTTGATTATGCCTCTTGTCATGGCAGGGAGAAATTATGTCCAGCAAATCAGGCCAGCAACTGCGCCAGACATTTTTAAATTATTTTGCCCGGCACGGCCACCGTATTGTCGCCAGCGCCAGCTTGGTGCCGCGGGATGACAACTCCCTTCTGTTTACCAACGCGGGTATGGTACCGTTTAAAAAGATTTTTTTGGGCCAGGAAAAACGTGATTATGTAAGGGCTGTCACCTGCCAGAAGAGTTTCCGGGCTTCAGGCAAGCATAATGATCTGGAAAATGTGGGCTACACGCCCCGCCACCACACTTTTTTTGAAATGCTGGGTAATTTCAGTTTTGGCGATTATTTCAAAAAAGACGCTGTTTATTTTGCCTGGGATTTGCTTACTTCTGAATTCAGGCTTCCGGCGGAGAAACTGTGGGTGAGTGTCCACGAAAGTGACGATGAGGCTGAGGCGCTGTGGCAGGAAGTGGCCGGAGTCCGGCGGGAGCGCATAGTGCGGCTGGGAGATGCGGACAATTTCTGGTCCATGGGCGATACCGGCCCCTGCGGTCCCTGTTCGGAAATTTATATTGATCTCGGGCCTGAATATGGCTGTTCCAAACCGGACTGCGCTGTGGGTTGCGACTGTTCCCGTTATCTGGAGCTGTGGAATCTGGTTTTTATGCAATTCAACCGGGACGGACGCGGAACGCTCACCCCTCTGCCCCGGCCCAGCATAGATACCGGCATGGGTTTGGAGCGCGTTGCCGCTGTTATCCAGGGTAAATTCAGTAATTATGATTCCGATCTGTTCACGCCCATTTTAAACCGCGTCTCTGATTTATGCGCCATAGCCTACGGTGAGGCTAAAGATAGCGATGTCAGCCTGCGGGTGGTGGCTGATCACGCCCGGGCTTGCGTTTTTCTGATTGGCGACGGCGTCATGCCTTCCAATGAAGGCCGAGGATATGTGCTGCGCCGCATTTTGCGCCGGGGCGCCCGCCATGGCCGCAAATTGGGCCTGGGCAGACCTTTTCTTCATCAGGTCAGCGGGGTTGTTATTGAACATATGAAAGCATCCTACCCTGGGTTGCGGGATGCCCGCGCCTTTATTGAAAAAGTAGTGCTGGCGGAAGAAGAGCGTTTCGGAGAAACTCTGGATACGGGACTTAAGTTGTTGGAGGGAATCATTGGCGATCTGCGGGCCAGAGGAGAAAACAGCCTGAGCGGCGCGGATGCTTTCAAACTTTATGATACCTATGGTTTCCCCTTGGACCTTACTATGGCTATTGTGGCGGAGGAAGGTTTAAAAGTGGATGAATCCGGTTTCGGGCAGGCCATGGAAAAACAGAAAGCCAGAAGCCGAGCGGCCTGGAAGGGCGGAGAAGCGGATTTGCCCGGCGCGATAGGCGAATTGCGCGCCTCGGGGTTTAAAAGCGCTTTTGTCGGTTATGACCGCTTGGAAGAAGAATCGGAAATAGGCCTTATCATCTGTCAGGGAAGCGAGAGCGATTCTCTGTCCTGCGGCCAGGAAGGGGAGATTGTAACCGGCCGCTCGCCTTTTTACGGGGCTTCGGGGGGGCAGGCGGGCGATGTCGGGCAGATAAAAGGCCCGCAAGGCAGGGGCAGGGTTGTGGATACGCTCAAGCCGGGGGGAGATCTGATTGTCCATAAAGTCCTGGTCGAAGAGGGAATATTCAAGACAGGCCAGCGCGTTGCCCTGAAAGTTGATGAAAAAGAGCGGATTTTGACCGGGGCCAACCATACCGCCACTCATCTGCTGCATGCCGCTCTGCGCCAGGTGTTGGGCGCTCATGTCAAACAGGCAGGCTCCCTGGTCACTTCTTCAGGGCTGCGCTTTGATTTCAGCCACATCAAAGCTATGAGTCCTGAGGAGATATTGCGGGTGGAGGATATTGTCAACCAGGCGATCTGGGCCAACCTGGAAATAAATACCGCCTTGATGAGCCTGGATGAAGCTGTGCGCAGCGGGGCGGTAGCTCTTTTTGAAGAGCGCTATGGCGAAACAGTGCGGGTAGTGGAGGCGCCGGGCGTGTCCCGGGAACTGTGCGGAGGGACTCACGCCTCCCGCAGCGGCGATATCGGTTTGTTAAAAATTATCGGCGAATCTTCCGTGGCCGCCGGTGTGCGGCGCATTGAAGCGCTTACCCGCGACAGGGCTTTTGCCCTGCTGCGCGAAGAGAGCCTGTCTTTGGACGCCATAGCCTTGCAATTGAAAACATTGCCCGGTCAGGCCGGCGAGCGGGTCCGCAAACTGCGGGAACAGCTGAAAGAAAAAGACAAAGAGCTGACCTTGCTGAAAAATAAATGCGGTCAGGATTTAAACCGCGATCCGGATATTGGGGCCGCCTTGAGGGACAGAGGAGATTTCAAGGCCTTTATTGGTGAAGTTGAGGCTGATGATCCTAAGGCCCTGCGCGCTCTGGCCGACAGTTTGCGCGGCCGTCTTTTGCCGGATAAGGCCTGGGTGATGGTCTTGGGCGCCAAAACCGAGGGCAAGGCTCTGCTCCTGGCCATGGTGAGCAAGGATATGACCGGCCGTTTTCAGGCGGGAAATATTATTAAAGAGCTGGCGCCCTTGGTGGGCGGCGGCGGCGGCGGACGGCCCGATATGGCCCAGGCCGGAGGAGTTAACGCGGCTGGTCTGCCTGCGGCTTTGGAAAAAGCCGGAGAAATTGTAAGATAGCAGAACTCTGAAAAAGTCGTCTTCGCCTTTTTCAGAGTTCTGCTAAGATAGACTAAGATAGACAAAATATGCCGCCGGAGTTTAAGTTTTTATATTTATGAGTTTGAGCTTCAAGTCAGATCAAGAGCGGGAAAGCATGCGCTTACTTTGCAAGAAGATAGAAACATTCGCGGCAAAAGCTCTGCTTGGTCTCGTTGCCGCGTTTTGTCTGGGTGTGCTTTGCTGGGGAGAACTGGTCATGACGGCCGCGGCCGGTCCGGTGCGGGGCCGGCTGGAACCGGTTCCGGAAGAACAGGGCAGCCCTCCGGAGCAGCCGCTTCCGGCCGGCGGAGCCAGTGGGGCAGCTCGGGACGGGTCCATAAAATTCCCGGCTATGAGTTATCAAATCTATGGCCGCGATTTTATTTTGCCGCTGAATAAAGATCTGGGTTTAAGCGCCCTTCCCGGTTACCCCGGCGCCAGCCCGGCCTGGGGGCTTTTGCGGGCCGCCTGGCCGGGATCTGAACTTTTGCCTTTGGATCATTTGAGCCTGACCGGTGGTTACGAAGTTTTTCTGGCGGTAATGAACAGTGATTTAAACGGCCTGTCTGTGGTTGTTCCCCAAGATGCCAGTTTCATCTCCGCGCAGCAATGGGGAGAGATAAAGGGCGAGGCTCTTTGGGAAGATTTGTCCTCTTTACATCCAGGCCGCGATACGGGTCTGGGAATTTTATACCGCGATGATTACAGCTTGACGGCTGTGAGCGCCCGTCTTCCTCAGGCTGAATCCGCGGGGGGCGCTGATTCCGGGCCAAAGGAAGAGATTCCCGTTCCGGACTCCGTTCCGGCAGTGATGGTCAGTTCCCTGAGCCTGGTGAAGGGAGTGCCGGTGGTAATAGGCTTAAGTTCCGAGCGGGCCTCGGATATCCCTTTAATGTGGAATATTTGTCATACTCTCACTTTATATTTACAGATGAGCAACAATCCGCCGGAGGATGGCTTTTTCAATCCCAGGCCGGACAGTCTGGTTATAGGCGGGCGCAAGCTTGAGATTAATCTTCCTGCCGGCCAGTGTCTGCTGAAAGCTGAAAATTTGAAAGTTCTGACCATGCTTTTGCAACTGGAAACTATAGGCCGGGGATTTTTTCTGCCTCTTCTGGCTTATGCTCCCTGTGAAGACCTGAACGCCTGGCTGGAGGATGAGAGTGAGTCCGGGCTGAAATTTTACGGGATATTGGGAGTACATCTGGAAAACGGTCAATTAAAGCTGCGCGACGAATTCAGCGTGGATCAGTTTTTGAAATCGCTGCGCCAGAGACAGCCAGAGGACCGCAGATTGGATCCGGCTCAGTTGGATAAATTGCCCAGGGATCAAATACTCGGAAATTTACCGGAAGAAGCTTGGAAGGAGTTGGGGCATTTTGGGGTTGACAGCCGGGCCGGCTATTGGGCCATACTTATTAGAGGTAGCAGCGCCGCGGCATCTTTTTTGCGATCCAGTCAGGCGGGAGTTATGGGCGTGGGATTGGTTAACAATCTGGAGATTGCCAACTATCTGTATATGGATTTGGATGAGCCTGACCCATACCAGACTCTTTTATCCACTCAGCGGCAGTTGTTCGGAGATTTCAAATAAATTTAAAATTGGCCCGGATATTGCAAAGACAATATGGCATTATGCAATTATATAAAGAGGAATGCATATGCCTTTGCATCAAAATATAAATTTAAATCCTGCCGGACGGGAAAAAGTTTCCGGAACCGGCCTTCCCTGGGAGGCAAACTCTAATCAGCGGTCAGGGGCGGCCTCCGGCCAGGGCTTCAGGGCGCAAATAATCAGCCGGATGACCAATTCGCCTTCCGGGTCTGTCCAGAACGCTCCGCGCCCGCTTTCCCCCTCTGTCTCTGAAAGGAAAGCCAATTCTGAGGCGCCGGGACGCTTGCCGGATAATTTCAATCTGAAGCCGCCGCTGCGGGGCAATCTCCCTCTGGGGCAAGGATCTTCTCAGACCAAGGAAAATGATCTTGTTCTTCCCTTAAGAGGGGGAGGTAATTTAAACAATTTTTACGCCAAGATGCAACCCTTGGGGCAGGGTAACACCGAAGAGGCGCGGGCAATCCCTGTTACGAAAAATGAACCGGTAATTTCGTCTGTGAAAGAGGGGGAGAGGGACAGGATCGCCCCTAAGTTTACTTTGATAAATCAGAGATCAGGCTTGTATATGGCCAGCCAGATAATCCGGCGCGGCTTGGAACAGAATGATAGCCAGAGAGGGACCGGCCCTGACAGCAAGCTCGCTGACGGTAAGCCTGCCCGGCCCGCTTCTGGAGCCAAGACGGCGCCCAGGGAATATTATGAAAAATTGGCCGATGATGCGGCTTCCCGCCATGGTCTCGATCCTCATTTGGTGCGAGCGGTTATCAAAGCGGAGAGCAGCTTTAATCCCGGTTTGGTTTCCCAGGCAGGAGCCGCGGGGCTGATGCAACTCATGCCGGGCACAGCCAGCGATATGAAAGTGAAGGATGTTTTTGATCCGGCGCAAAATATAGAAGGAGGCGCTAAATATCTGGCCTGGCTTTCGCGGAAATTCGCCGGTGATGAAACTAAAATTCTGGCGGCTTACAATTGGGGTCCGGGCAATGTGAACAGAGGAGGGCGTATGCCTCTGGAAACACGCAATTATTTACAGAGGGTAAAAAATTTCCGTGAAGATTACCGCCAGGCCGCCCTGGCCGGGCAGAAATCTCCTCTCCGGAGCCGACCCCAGACTCTGGCCGTTGCCGCGCCGGCTCCGCAGCCGGCGAACTCCGCGGGATAAAATAAATTCCTCTCCTGCCCGCCCAATGGCAAGGAATACCATGCATAACTTAATTTCTGCGGTATTATAGATATAATTATTAAGTTGGGATCTTAACCAGCCGCGCCCTCCCGCCCGGCGATCTTCCGGCCGGGAGGGGCAGCAAGCAGCCTATAATATATTTTTAGGAGGAACCTACGGCATGAGCCGCATTTGGCTTGTCAGTCTGGCTTTGGCGATAGCCCTGACCTGGACAGTGAATCTCCGGGCGGAGGAGACCGGTTATAATCTGGGTATTATCGTGGTCAAAGAAAAAAATGTGGCGGAGAATTTACGCCAGCGCATAATTAAAGGTGAAAATTTTGAAGATCTGGCCCAAACCAGCTCGATGGGGCCCAATGCCAGGCGCGGCGGGCGTCTGGGAACGGTCACCAACGACAGTCTGCGCGGTGAATACCGGGAGGCTCTGCAAGGGATCAAGGCAGGACAGGTAAGTAAAATTGTTGCCATTGAAGATGGTTATGCCCTGCTTTATCTGTTCCCCGAGGACGCGGCCGCCGCTTCCGGGGCCGGATCACAGCTTGCGCCGCCTTCTTCGCCGTCGTCTTCATCTCCGCCTCTTTTGCCCTCCGCGCGTCAGGCCCAGGCCGGCGCTGCCGCTCTGGCCCCCCCGATGCCGTCCGGCGCTGAAGAACAGCGGATGCGTTTTATAGTTAATCCCGATACCTCTCAGGCAATCAACGTTGACTTGCTGACCTTGGTTGTAGACGCTCTGGAATTCATGCAGCAAGGCGAATTAAAAAAGGCTGAGGCATCCTTACTGCAGGCGCAGTCTCTGGATCCCGATGACGACAGCGTGCAGTTGCTGTTGGGGGTGGTCAGAGAAGGTCTGGCCGGAATTTATCCATCCCAGGCGGTGGCCGCCATGGCTGACGCCTTTTCCGCCATGATAGGCGGTAATGGAGAGGAAGCTCTGGCGCAATTTAACGCTCTTGGAGAACAAAATCCGCGCTTCTGGCAGGTTTTTTTAATGGCGGGGAGTTTGCGCCTGGGCATAGGTGATTTGGACGTAGCCCTTGAACAGCTTAACGAGGCGGCGCGCCTGAAGCCGGACTATGCGCGCATCTATCTGGTTATCGGGAATGTATATTTTGCCCAGTTCAAAGGCCAGGATGCTGAGGCCGCTTATGTCAAGGCGCTGCAAATGAATCCGGGCATGGCGGATGGCTATTATTTTTTGGGCCGTCTTTATATGGCCCACGGAGAAGTGGAGTTTGCGGAACAGGAATACCGCAGAGCTTTGGAACTGAATCCGCTAATGTATGAGGCCTATAATGATCTTGGCAGTATCTACCTCTATTCCAAACGCCCTCAGGAGGCGGAAGAATCTTTTATCAACGCTCTGAAAATTAATCCCGGCATGGCTCCCGCCCTGGTCAATCTCGGCGTACTCTATGTCAGCCAGGCGAAATGGGATAAAGCTAAATCACTGTTTGAAATGGCGGTGGAGCGCTCCGCTGTTCTCCCTGAGGCCCACTATAATTTGGGCCTGATTTTCATTCATGAGAAAAACTGGCCTGATGCCCGCAACCAGTTGGAGATAGCCGGACAATTAGGTTATCCTGTTCCGGAACAGATTATGAAAATGCTGGCTGACGGAGAGGCCGGCGGGGAGCAATAAGGCTTTGCTCTTCTTTGCTGTAAAATGATTGGCCCTGAATCTTGTCTCAATCTTCTTGAACTGGCCCGCCTGACCGTGCAACGGGCGTTGCGGCCCGGCGCTTTAGCCGTGGATGCCACTGCCGGCAACGGCTACGACACTATTTTTTTGGCCCGCCTGGTGGGCGAGAGGGGAATAGTGCTGTCTTTTGAAAGTCAGGCCAAGGCGGTGGAATCCACCAGAGATCGTTTGGCCGAAGCCGGTCTGGAAGAGCGGGTGCGCCTGCTGCACACCGGCCATGAGCATATGGCCGATTACCTGCCGGCTCTGGACTATGGCCTTGCGGGCCATCCCGCGCGGGTGAGCGCGGCTATGTTTAATCTGGGTTTTTTGCCGGGCAGCGATAAAAGAGTAATCACCCGCCCCGCGACTACTTTGGCCGCCTTGCGCGGCCTGCTGCCTTTTATGCAAAACCGCGGGGTCATTGCCGTTCATTGCTACAGCGGCCATCAGGGAGGGAGAGAGGAGAGCGAAGCTATCCTCACCTGGGCGGCGGAGCGGCCGCGGGCGGAGTGGCGGATTTACCGCTACGATACCTTTAATAAAAAGAAAGCGCGGGAAAATTTGATTTTGCTGGAGCGAAGAGAGGCCTGTTGCATATTGCAGTAGGCCCTGAAAAAGGCGGAAACGACTTTTTTGAAGAACTGGTTAACACTTTTGCAAAAGTGTTAACCCCTCGTCTTTGGCTATTTTGCGGCATAACAAACTGCGGACGGCAATGTATTATGGGAATAAAAAGCGGTTTCTTGTGTTTGGCACATTGAGGCGAGGTGCCGTAAATTCAATCCTAGAGCCTGTCCTCATAGCGAGTTTTAATCCACTCGGCAAAAAAACCCATCCGCTCCTCGTGAGTAATGGAGGCAAAAATCCGACTGCATTGCAGATCATCCATCGGCGGTGTGAAAGGAATATCTGTTTCATCAAACCAGTCATTCAGATACATCATGACATTACCCTGGCAGAGCATATAGAAGGCCAGCGTAAGTAATTGAGGCCACATCTCAGGAAAACACATTTCCAGAACCGGAAGTAAGCCAGTCTGGCGGGCAATCTCCTGCAAGGCATATA
>JAIRYI010000039.1 GCA_031267815.1 Desulfarculales bacterium
ATATTCTAATAAATCAACGGAATATTGACAATGGCCGTTTTCGCGATTTGACCGCGTTTTGATAATTCCGGGCGCGGGCGGCAGGATGCCGCCCCTACAACTGGGGGTGATCCGGCGCCGTCTTTGACTTTTTCAGCAGCCTAATCGCCCGTCGGCCCTGTTGCGGGCGGCAAAATGAGGTTGCTGAAAAAGTCAAAGACGCCCTATTAGCCTTTTATGGCTTTTTTTACGGGGTAGTGATCGGATTCCAGGATAACCTGAGCCATAAGGCGGTTTTCCAGGTTCAGCACCACCGGGGCTTTCAGATTGGCGGTCATATTGTCGGGCGCGCCGTGCGGAATGGTCACCACTGACCACACCTGGATCTGGCCGGGGTCTTTGATGTCCAGAAGTTTGCGCTCGCTGCCGGAGATGGTCACCTGATAGCCGGGATCCACCAGAAGGGGGTTGATAAGCACAAAGGCCAGATCCGGGCGGTCCAGGGACTGGAGCCAGAAAAACGGAGAATTGGGTTTGTGCTGAAAAATAATATAGCGGCGCAAACAGGGGAAGCCCACCATGCCCAGAGGCAAATCCACTATCTGTTCCGGACTCGCTTCCAGTTCGCCAAACCGCGAAGTTTTGATTTTGATAATATCACTCTGGCTCATGCTTCACCTTCAGGACTTGAGCAAAAGTTCCAGGCTGTCCAAGTCGGTGGGGCTGGAATTCAGAGCCTGTTGATTGGATTCTTTAATTTTCATAAATACTTCTTCGCGGTGAATGGGGGTGTTGGCCGGGGCGTTGATGCCCAGCCTCACCTGGCGTCCTTTTATTTCCATAACGCTTACCGTCACGGAGCCGTCGCCGATGGTTATGCTTTCACCTACTTTACGGGTAAGAATGAGCACGCTTTTTAAGGCCTCCTGCCCTTGCCATAAAGTTACATACTAGTAACTGGCTTAAATGTCCTCACAATTGCCCGCGTCAACAAAAGCGGGCTTTTTACTTTTCAAGACCTGCCGCAAATTGCCATCCATGGCGCCCCAGCCTCCGGGCATTAAATATAGTTGGCCAGACTGGGAGAGAACATAGCGTTGACCGTTTGCAGAGCTGCCTGGTACATTAACTGCAACATAGCGTAACGGCTGGTAATTTCCGGTAAATCCACTTCCTCCAGCTGCACCAGGCGGTCATCGATCCGCATTACGTCATCGCCCATGAACTGGAGGCGCACTTCCAGGTTATTGAGCTTGGCTCCGGCGTCGCCCGTATATTTTAACAGATTACTCTGCAAAGCGGTAATTTCTTCCAGAAGTTTCTGGCTGTAGGTCTGGCCCTGCTGATACTGCTGCAGAGTTAAATTAAAGGAATCGCCGTACTGGAAGCGGCTGCCTGAGGAGAAACTCAAGACGGAACTCTGATCAAGCGGCTCCAGGGTCACCTGGGAATTGAGATCCGTCACCAGGGTGGTCTGATAACGCCTTATCCCGGCCTCGTCTTTATAAGTATAGGTGACAGGCATGGGATTGGTGGGGCTGGGGGCCAGGGAACTGTCATAGCCGGAGGCGAAAGTGAAGGGAGCCGCCGCCGGATCATAAAAATATTCGGCATTGGGCAGGTAAAAGGAAGTTTTGTCGTCCGGGGGTTCAAGCATAACCGCGAAATCCGGCCCGGCGCCGGTGACCGTGATTTTAGCGTTTTGAAGGGTCGCGCTGCTGTCCAAATAAGTGTAGTTAATGACCAGAGGGTTCAGGGGCGAAGGCGGCCCGCCGGGGTAGGCCGGGTCGATGCTGAACTGATAATCGCGGGCAGCCAGGATAGCCTGGTCGGTTTGATTGGTCTGGGCCAGCCCGCCCACATAGAATTCATAGCCCTTGGCTTTCAGATTGTCCCAATCCCCGGCCACCCGGAAATCGCCCTTGGAGTCAACCCGGTTGGGCAGGCCGGGCACGGCTTCAAAATAATCCTGCACCGTATTGTCTTTTTGCAGGGCGTCTTCCCAGCCCTGGATCAGATCCAGCAGATTGTGATAGCCTCCGTTGTTATAGCCGCTCTCCACTTGCCAGCTGTCGCCGGTATTGTAAACGCCGGCCTGAACCTTGAGAGAGACTCCGTAACCGGCGGGCAGATTCAAGGACTCGCCCGGCTTGGTTATTGTCACAGTGTCTGACAGGCGCTGGCCGGTGAGCGGGTCGGTGTAGGTGTAGGTCAGAGGCATAGGGTTAGTCAGGCTGGGCTGGCTGCCGTTGCTGTACAGGGAAAAACCCTGGGTCCCGGCCAGAGCCAAAGAGGCAAAAGATGCGTTGACCATATAAAAACCGCTGCCTTCATCGTCCGGCTCCAGAAGCACGGTATGCTCCGGGCCGGCGCCGGTGACGGTCAGAGGAAGGGGGGTAATGACTGTGCCGGAGTCATCTTTGTAAGTATAAGTCACGGTCACCGGATTGGTGGGGGAAGGCGGTTCATTGGGATAGGGGGCCGCGCTCACGGTAAACTGGTAGTCGCGCCGGGTCAGCAGTTCCTGGTCTCCCTGGGTGGTCTGAAAGGGCCCGCCCACGGTGAACTCCAGGCCCAGTTGTTGCAGAACCGAGTCCGCCCCTCCCACCTGGAGAGCGCCGGTGCTTAAATGATAATTGCGGGCCGAGGGCAAAGCCAGCATGGCCTCCTGGCCGCTATAGCCCTCCACCCGGAGAAACTGATCCAGCAGATAATTGTACTGCTGGCGGTTGTCCCAGGTGATATTGCCAAAGAGGGCTTCATTGTTGCCCCGGTGGCGGCCGGCTTCCAGCACAAAGGTTCCGCCTTCCACAAAAGTGGTGTTGGGGTCGGCATAGATTTGCAGCCCGTCGCCGACATCCACCCCCCGGCCCGGGCCGGTCCCGGTCAGAGTGACCTGGCCTTCTTTTTTGCGGCCGTAGTCGTCATAATAGCTGTAATCCAGCACCAGCGGGTTGGCGGGGCTTATGGCGGTGGGAGGGGTAAGGGGCGGGGCCTGGGCTACTGTGAGTTCTATATCCCGGCTGTAGAGGCCGGTGTAGGTTCCCTGGCCGTAGAGGCGGCCGCTGCCGCCGTTGGCGTCAACGATGACGGCCGGGGTTTCGCTCCAGATATCCAGGCTGGCCGCCTGGACATTGTTTTCGGTGCCGGCGAAGATGTATTTGTTGTCCACTTTGACATTGGCGATGTTGATGATCTGCTCAAAAAAAGAGGCGGCGAAACCGGCGATGATCTGCCTCTGCTCACTGCTGTAGGTGCCGGTGGCCATCTGTTCCGCCTTTTCCTTGATCTGGCTCAAAAGCTCGCTTATCTGGGACATGCTGCTCATGCCCTGCTGCAGCCAGGTCTTGTTGTTGCCTATATTGACGCTGTACTGATCCAGCTCGTTTAGTACCCGGTGGGAACCTTGGTTGAGGGAAGAGGAAACCACATCGTCGCTGGGCTTTAATACTCTTTTAGCGGCGCTCATCTGTTCATTGATCCGCATCTGCTCGTACTGATTGCGTAAAATAGACTCGGTGCTGGTGCGGTAAAAAGTGCTTCTGCTTACTCTGAACATTTATTTATTCACCTTGCCAAGGTCAGAATGGTTTCCAGCAGGGTATCGGCCACGCTGACCATTTTGGCCGCCGCCTGATAGGCCCTTTGGAACTGAATCAGTTTGATCAGTTCTTCGTCGCTATTCACCGCGCTTACGTTGTCGCGCTGCTTGGCCAGCTCGTCATAGGTGGTCTGGGCAAAAAGAAGCCGGTCTTTGCTGCTGGAAATTTTGGTGCCCAGTTGCGCGGCCCAGTGGATGACGCTTTCATTCAAAGTCTGCCTGCCGTTATCCATGAGGCCGGCGTCTTTCAGGTTGGCGATGATAAGGGCGTTGCTGTTGTCGCCCAGGGGGTGATCGCCGTTGGCCAGGAGACGGCCGGCCGCGATATTGCTGACATTGAGGACGTTATCGTTAAGGTTGATGTTGGCGATATTATCACCCTTGAAAAAAGTGTTGACCCCCAGGGCGGTCAGCAGGCCGCTGCTGTCGCCGGCAAAGGCGAATTCCACCCCGGAATTGGGAGTGGCGGCCATATAGAATTGATAGGTGTTGTCGCCGGGATTATGGGAGACATAGGCCGCCGGGGCCTGGCTGGTGTCCATTACCGGCCAGGCGGGGTGCATGGCCTGATTCATGCGATCCACTATGGAGTTCATGGAGTCATAGTTGTAGACGTCAATGGTATATTGATGGCGCAGGCCGTTCTGATAGACCCAGAAACTGAGCTGGCCGTTTTGAACCATGCTGGCAAAAGGCAGATCCTGCTCCGGGGCGCTGAAGCTCAAATTGGGATTGACCGTTCCATAACTGCCGGTTATATTTTCAAATTTTTCCAGGCCAACTCCATTGGAATGGACCACATTCACCGCCCCGATCAGGGTTTTGGTGAAATCTTCCAGAAATTGCAGGGTTTCCGGAATATCCACATCGCGGGTGCGCAGCCAGGCGCCGATGGTGCCGCCGCTGATTTCCTGGTCTTCCACAATCAGATCGGTTCCCTGCCATTTTATCTGTTTGCTGCCCACTCCGTAAGCGGAGCCGGACGGATAATCAAATTGCAGGGGATCGCTGTCGCTGACCCGGGGATAGTCATCATGGACAATGGTTTTACCGTTGCCGATGCTCACGGTGACCGAACCGCGGCCGTCCTCAAACCAGCTTATGTCCAGGCGGCTGGCCATTTTATTTAAAAGCTCCACCCGCTGGTCGCGCAGGTCGTTGGCGGTGTGGCCGGTGACTTCGTCAGAGACGATCTGTTTATTGAGACTGGCTATTTCCCGAGCTATTTCGTTGACTTCCTTAACCGCCTGATCCAGATAACTGTCCAGATCCCGCAGTACGAGATTGATGTCACTGTCAAGATCGTGGAGGCGGGTTACCAGAGAATTGGCGGTTTCCAGTAAATCTTCCCGTATCGCGCTGGATTCGGGATTGTTGCTCACGTTCTGCCAGGCATTGAAAAAGGCGGTGGTGAGTACGCCCAGGCTGGTGTCGCTGGCCTCGTTGGACAGGGCTTCCAGGCGCAGGAGCTGGGCCATATGGGCGTCCTCATAAGACAGAGAGGACTGTTTGTCGGTAATGCGGCGCAGGAGAAGCTTGTCCACCGCCTGGGTCACGGTCTGGGCTTTTACTCCCAGGCCATACCAGCCGGAAGAGGCTTTTTCCGGAAACATGGTGGCGGTGACCACGTTCTGCCGGCTGTAGCCTTCGGTATTGGCATTGGCCACATTGTGACTGACCGTATTGAGCTGCAGGGCGCTGGTGTTGAGCGCTACCCGCGATATATCCATCATAGTGGTGATGCCGGGCATAATCAGACCTCTCTGGCTAAAATCCTTCTTCTCTGAGCGGGAGTCCGGCTGCCCAGGGCATTGTAACCCCCCTCCTGCTGGCCGGTGAAAATAGCCAGAATGTGGCTGATGCCGTCCAAGGCCTCGTTGATATAAACGCGGTTAATCTCGTTCAAATCGCGCAGGCGGCGGGAAAGGGTGTCCGCCTCCTGTAACAGAGCCCGGTATTCCGGCCGCCGCCCCTCCTCCACCAGGGGAATAAGCTGGGAAAGCTTGCCTGCCTCTCCCCCCTCTTCGTCGGGCGTATGGAACTGAGCCAGCAATTCCTGCCGCTCTCTTTGAATGTCATGGAGTTCTTCGCTCAAAGCCATTTTATTTTCGCAATTGGGCAGAAGCTGATCATGCTGGCCGCTGAGCAGAATATCCCGCTCCTGCTGCAGCACCAAAAGCAGGCTGTGGTAATAGTTAATTTCCGTTTTAAGATATTGGGTGATGAGAGTGATCAGTTCATCGGCATTGCCGGGACAGTCTGTTTGGGGCGGCCTGGTTTCCCAATACGCTGTCCCGCTGTTCTTTTTATAAGTTTGAGAATCGGTTAACATAAGCTTTATCCTGTGACGAATGTTGTCTTTAAAATTACTTCTAATAAAGCCGGGCCAGAGCGGATTCCCCGCGCGGCGCCAGACAGAGCAGAGGATCAATTGCCTGACCGGCCGGGTTATGAATTTCAAAATGCAAATGAGCGCCGGTGGTCAGGCCGCTGTCGCCCACCCGGGCGATTACCTGGCCGGGAATAACTTCCTGGCCCTGGCGGGCCTTAAGACGGCTGCAATGCCCATAGACAGCCCGGCTGCCGTCAGGGTGTTCCACTTCGATGGCTTGCCCCAATCCTCCCCGCTCTCCGGCAAAAATTACCGTGCCCCCCTCCGCGGCCTGAACCGGAGTGCCGTAAGCCGCTTTCAGATCAATTCCCTGATGGGGGCGGACGGTTTTCAAAATCGGATGAAAACGGGGACCAAAGGCGCTGGACACTTCCGCCTCCACCGGCCATAGATACTGCTTTTCCCGGTCCGTCCCCTCCGGCTCGGCCGGAGAGGCCGCCTTCCGGGCGGCCTGCGCCATGCCCGCCCAGGGCGGCCAGGCCCTGACCGGGGCGTATGTTTGGGCCCGGCCGGAATACGAAGTTTTCTCCGGCCCGGGGGCAGGGACGGCAGGGGACGCTAAATCTTTCTCCCCGGCTTGCTCCTCTCCTCCCGTCTCCGGGGCGGCGGAGGGAGGGGAAGTCTGATCCGCCGTCATTTTGAACTGAGCGGGGCGGGGACTGCCGCGGCGGCCGAGCTGGCGTTCCAGCATATCGCTTAAGCCAATGCCTCTGCCCTGGACTATGACGTCAGCCCTTTCCTGATCCAGGAGATCGGTAAACATTTCCTCGCCAAAGCCGCCGTTGAACAACTCTTCCCGGCTCAAGGTTTTACGCATTTCTCCCAGCATCATTTTCACAAACTGGGCTTCAAACATCTGGCTGGCCTGGCGCAGCCCGGCCGCTTCCTTATCCCGGAGACCCGGGTTTTGGCCGGCGGCCCAAGTGGCGCGGGCGGGGCCGGGTGAGGTGGTAACTATTTGATTATTATTGAGTAATGACATCAGATTATTTCCAATTCCGCTTCCAGGGCCCCGGCGGCTTTGAGAGCCTGAAGAATTACAATCAAATCGCGCGGAGTGGCGCCCAGGGAATTGAGGGCGCGCACCACATCGGCAATGGTGTTGCCCTGGGGCATGACCGCCAGCGCCCGCTTTATTTCCAGGGCGTTAATCTGGGTTGAGGGGGTCACCGTGGTTTCCCCGCCCGGGGCAAAAGGCAGAGCCTGACTGACCTGAGGGTCTTCCACCACCGTAATGGTTAAAGGCCCGGAGGCAATGGCCACTGTTTTGATGCGCACATTTTCTCCGATGATGACCGTGCCGGTTCTCTCCTCAATAATGACTTTGGCGGTGCGTTCGGTTTCTATATCAAGATTTTCCACCTGAGCCATGAGTCCCACCATATCATTGCTGTTGCCATAGGGAAGATCGACCTCCACGGTGGCAGGGTCCAGCGCTCTGGCTCTGAGGCCGGGCAGGTTCAGATTAATAGCTTTGACCATCCGATCGGCAGTGCTGAAGTCAGGATTTTTCAAATTGACGGTCATGCTGCGCAAATCTTGAAAATTGTAGTCAAGCTCTCTCTCCACCATTCCCCCTCCGGGTATTTTGCCCACGGTGGGATGGTTCTTGGTCAGGCTGGCTCCCTGCCCGCCGGCGCTGAAGCCGCCAATGCTCACCGGCCCCTGGCTTATGACATAGATCTGGCCGTCCAGACCTTTGAGCGGGGTCATGAGCAGAGTGCCGCCCATGAGGCTGGTGGCGTCGCCCAGAGAACTCAGCAGAACGTCAATCCGGCTGCCCTGGCGGGCAAAAGGAGGAAGTTCGGCGGTCACCACCACCGCGGCCACGTTTTTAACTTTCAGTTCCGCGGGAGTAACTCTGACTCCCATGCGGTTCAACATGTTGGACATGCCCTGAATGGTAAAGGCCGTGCCCCCTTTGTCTCCGGTGCCGTTCAAACCCACCACCAACCCGTAACCGATGAGCTGATTGCTGCGCACGCCGTGCATGGAGGCCAGGTCCTTGATCCGGGCCGGAGAGGCGGGGCCGGGAAAAAGACAAAGCAGGGCGCAGATAATAAATACGGACAGGAGGTAGTTGGATGCTTTCGCCATTATTTTCTCCAAGCGTTTAAATCTTTTTCCCAATCGGGCCGGCAATTTCTGTCTGCAAAAAGTATAAGCAAAATTCGGGCCAAAAAATATAATTCGGCCCCCAGCGGCTTGCCCGCATTTAGCGGTTCTTATGATATATTTATAGAGAAAAATCGCAATTTGAGAGCCGCTCCGGTTATGCCGGCTGCCTCTAACCGCAAAAATCAGCCGTTTAAAAAGCGGCCTATCAAGAAAGGACTTTAAGAAGTATGAAAAAATTTTTACCTTTATCTATTTTTTGCGCGTCTTTATTTTTAATTCTGGGAGTGCTGGGATCTGATCCGGCCAAAACCAATGAAGAAGGACCGGCCAATCCCCACACTGCGGCTTCCGCGCTGGCGGATTTGCAGGCAGGCAGTCAGCGTTTTGCCAGTAACCAGTCTCTCCACCCCCGCCTGGAAAAAGAAATCAGCGCCAAACTCAGCGCTGAAGGCCAATTCCCCAGAGCCGCGGTGCTGGCCTGCTCCGATTCCAGAGCTCCGGTGGAAATTATTTTTGATATGGGTTTAGGCGATTTATTCACAGTCAGGGCGGCGGGAGCGGTAGCCGGCCCGGATCAGGTGGGATCTTTGGAATACGCGGTGGAACATCTTAACGTGCCTTTAATTATAGTCTTGGGCCATACCAAATGCGGCGCGGTTTCCGCCGCGGTGGCCGGCGCCCAGGAACCGGGAGCATTGGGCGGCCTGCTGGCCCGGCTGGAACCTGCCGTTCAGGCGGTGAAAAATTTGCCCGCCCAGCATCAGGCCGGGGCGGCCGTGGTAGAAGCGGTGGATTTAACTATAGGAGATCTGCTGAAGCAAAGTCCTGTCCTCAGCCACGCGCTGCAAGAGGAGAAGATCAAAATCATCGGCGCGGTCTATAATCTCGACAGCCGCCAGGTATTTTTCCGCCTCAACCCGTGAACAGGTTGAGACCTCCGCAAATTGCCTTCCATGGCAATTTGCGGAGGTCTCTATTCTCGTTTTTGATTTTCCGGTCTGACTTTTCTATCCGCTTTATGAAATATCCGGGATTAATACTGTTTCTAATGCGAATTAGAATTATATTAAAAAACCAGCGGTCATTTTCCCGCCGGGGCCAGGATAAGGGAAGACTCTGACTGCTCCACAATTTTTACCGTGGCCGTCAGTTCCGGTAGCGCGCGCATGCGTTCGGCCAGCTCCACCCCTCCTATTTGGCTGTCCAGAATAAATACCGCCCTGCCCTGGCTCATGCTTTCCCGGCGCACGCTGCTTACCGCTCCTCCCAGAAGGGTGAGCAGGCGTTCCAGTCTGACCGCCTGCGCGGCGCTGCTCAGACCCTGATATTCCAGCCTTATGCGCGCGGGAGGGAGAGCGGCGACGCGCAGGCCGGCCAATTCAAACAGTTTAAGCACCGCCTCGCTGATTTCCCTTTCAATGGCCAGTTCCGTCTCATCGCCTGAGCCGGGACGGAAAAGAGGCCCCTGGGCTTCCACCTGAGCCAGAATTTTATTTTCATTTGCCCGCAGCAGACTTAAACTTACCACCGGTTCGCCTCCTTCCCCGGCGTCGGAGCGCGGATAAAGGCGCACCTGTCCGATGAGGAGTAAGCCGGCCTCAAATTTTCTTCCCCAGAGAAGAGCCTGTTCCGGGCTTAAGCCGGCCCTTCCCGCCGCGGGCAGGGCCGCCTGCATCCGGCTGACGGGAGCGGGCAGATAAGGGACATAGCCGATAGCCCGCAGCGCTTTCTCTATAACCGGAGGCGCGGCCTGTCCCTCCGGATCGGGCCGCCAATAAAGGGCCGGGCGGCCGGGAGCCACTTTTTCACTGACCAGACATAAAACCCGCGCCTCCGGAGCGGAGGCGTCAGGAATCTCCGGCCCGGAAAGATTTCCCAGGGCCGCTTCCAGGGCCGGCCCGTCTATCTCCACTTCCGCCAGAACTTTGGTGACGTCTCCTTCCCGCCAGTGGGATAACAGGCGGCTGGATTTTATATAGGTTCCGGGGCGGCTGAGAATATTCCGGGCCAGCGCGCTGAAATCCCGCTTCAGCTTTTCATCATCCAGGCGCTCCATGATTTGCCGCCCTAAAGCCTGATTCTGGGCGTCCAGCCCGGCCTGGCTCAAGGCCAGGTTGGGATTGGCGTTTTCGCCGCCGCCGACAGCCAGCAGGGGAGCGGCGGACAAAGGTGAGGCAATGAAGGTAAAAGCTGAAAAAATGAGGACAGCGGCAATTTTCATATGCTGATATCTTTCTTCTGTAAGAAATTAAGACTCTCCTGATAAATGTCCTGCCCGGCGCTTATCCATTTGACGCCGGGCATGGCTTTGAACCAGGTCATCTGGCGCTTGGCATAGGCCTGGGTCAGCCGGATCATCTGGCTCAAGGCTTCATCCTCGCTCATTCGCCCGCTGACAAAGGCCAGAGCCTGACGGTAGCCCAGAGAATTGAAAGCCGGAGCCTGGGGGTTCACTCCCTGCTCCAGCAGGGCGGTCACTTCGGCCGCCAGGCCCTGGCGCCACATTTCCCGGCTCCGCCGGGCGATTAACTCTTTAAGTTCCTCTCGGGGGCGCTCTATTGCCCACAGCAGGTAAGGATATAGGGGTTTTTGCCAATGACGGCTCTGGTAGGCGCTCAAGGGCCGGCCGGTTTGCAAAACCACTTCCAAAGCCCGCAGGATGCGCTGTCTGTCGCGGGCCTGAATGCGGGCGGCGCCGTCCGGATCCAAAGAGCGCAGGCGGGCGTACAGAGGAAGCGGACCCTGAATTTTCATTTCATTCCGCAAATCCCGGCGCAGTTCAGGGGCAATGGCCGGGATATCCGCCAGACCGAATAAAAGGGCTTTTAGGTATAAACCGCTTCCTCCCGCCAGCAGAACCGGCCGGTCCCGGCGGTGGATATCGCTGATCGCCCGGCGGGCAAGATCGGCATAGCGGCCCGCGTCCATGCTTTCCTCCGGCGCGCAGACGTCAATCAGATGATGAGTCGCCGCGGTCTGATCTTCCCGGCTTGGCTTGGCGGAGCCGATATCAAGGCCCCGGTATACCTGCACACTGTCGGCGCTGATGATTTCCCCGCCCAGACGGAGGGCCAGATTTAAAGCCAGGGCGCTTTTTCCGGCGGCGGTAGGCCCGGCCACTATCAGTAAGGGGACGGCCTGAGGGCATCTCAGCCGCGTTGAAAAATTCGCCACAGATCTTCTCCGCTTACAAACGCCGCCACCGGCCGGCCGTGGGGGCAGGTGAGAGGAGGGGAAAGCCGGAACAGCCGGGTTAGCAGGTCCTGCATGGCCCGCAAATCCAGACGCTGCCCTTTGCGCACGCTGCGCTGGCAAGCCAGAGAACGCAGGGATTTTTCTATAAATTCCGGAGAATCCGGAGGAAGAGTCTTCATTTCGGCCAGCAGCGCGCGCAGCAAAGGCTCGGGATTATGGCCGGCCCAGGCCGGCGGCAGCGCTTGGACGGCGATGGAGCGGGGGCCAAAAATGCTCAGTTCCAGGCCCAGGCGCTGCCATGCTTCCCGTCCGTTTTCCACCGCCGCCATTTCCTGAAAAGTTAGATCCAGAGGCTGAGCCGTAAGCAGAGCCTGACTCAGAGATACCCCATCGCGCCAGGCCAGGCGCAGTTCCTCATAATTGAGGCGTTCGTAGGCCGCGTGCTGATCAATTATTAAAAGCCCTTCCGGAGTTTCCGCCAAAATGTAAAGACCCAGCAACTGGGCCAGAGCCTGAGCCTGGGCCACCGGCCGGAACATGGGATTAAGTTTGAGGGCCGCCGGCGGGCCGGAAAATTCTTCCCCGGCCAAGGGCCACAGATGGCGGGCCTGAGCGGGGGAAGGGGAAGATGAATCGAAATCAGAAGACAGCCTCCGGTTTTCTTCCTTTTCCCGGTCAGGCAAAGCCATATTGTCATAAGCCCGCCGGAAATTATAGCCGGCCGGCGCTTCGCTCACCATAGGCAGAGAGGCGGGGTCACAGTCCTCCCCTGTGGAAGAAGATGGGGCATGGTACTGCCCTGCCCCTCTTTGCCCCAGGGCGGCGCGCAGACCGCTTTTCAGGGCTTGGTGGACAGATCCGGAGTCGCGGAAGCGCACTTCGGTTTTGGCGGGATGAACATTTACATCCAGCAAGGAAGGATCCATGGTCAGATGCAGAACCGCCACCGGCCGGCGGTTGGCGGGCAGAAGTTCCTCATAGGCCTGACTGATGGCGTGGAGCAGCACTTTATCGCGCACAAAGCGGCCGTTGACAAAGACAAACACCTGTCCGGCGTCAGAACGGTGAAGAGAGGGCAGGGCGGCTAAACCTCTGATGGCAAGGGGATCCCGGAATTCATCCACTTCCACCATATGCTCCAAGGTTTCCCGGCCCAGTAAGGCGCCGGTCCTGGCCCGTAAATCACTGTCCGCGGGCAATTGATACAGTTTCTGTTTGCCGGACTGATAAAGGAAACCCACTTCCGGCCGGGAAAGAGCCAGACGTAAGCAGCATTCGGCCAGACGGGCGGACTCAGTGGCCGGGCTTTTCAGGAATTTGCGCCGGGCGGGCAGGTTGAAAAACAGGTCTTTCACCTCCACCACTGTTCCGGGCGGACAGCCGGCTTCTTCCGCATCTCCCTGCGGGCCTCCTTCCGCCTGAATTTGAAAACCAATTTCCGCGGCCGCCGGGCGGGAGCGGATGGTTAAACGGCTCACCGCCGCGATGCTGGGCAGGGCTTCACCCCGGAAACCCAGGCTGGCCACGCGCTCCAGATCCGCCGCTTCCCTGATTTTGCTGGTGGCGTGACGCAGGATACACATGGATATATCTTCCCTGTCCATGCCCCGGCCGTTGTCGGCAACCCGGATCAGGCGGGAACCGGCGCCTTCCACCGTAACCGCTATCCGTCCCGCGCCCGCGTCCAGGGAGTTTTCCAGGAGTTCTTTCAGCACGCTGGCCGGGCGTTCCACCACTTCACCGGCGGCGATGCGGTTGGCGGTCTCGGGCGAGAGGATTCTAATGGAAGAGTTGGCAGTCATACTAATTCTGTCCGCCCACCACCATCCTGGGAATGCGTAAGGTGGGCTGGGCGTCGCCCACCGGAACCCCCTGGCCGTTTTTGCCGCAAGTGCCAATGGCGGCGCCCAGGTCTGTGCCCACCCGGTCAATTTCCCGAAGCACCTGCGGTCCGTTGCCCACCAGGGTGGCGCCGCGCACCATCTCGCCTTTTTTGCCTTTTTCCAAAAGAAAGCCTTCCGCCACTTCAAAAACGAAATCGCCGTTGACGGTATTGACCTGGCCTCCTCCCATCTTGGTGACCAGAAGACCGGAAGGAGTGGCGGCCACAATCGCTTCCGGATCATCGCCGCCCGGCAGAATCATGGTGTTGGTCATGCGGCACACCGGCTGATGGCGATAGCTTTCCCGGCGGCCGTTGCCGCTTTGCTTGAGGTTCAGGCGCCCGGCGTTCAGCCAGTCGGTCATATAAGTGAGTAGCCTGCCGTTTTCAATGAGTAAAGTGCGCCCGGTGGGAGCGCCTTCATCATCAAAAGAGGAGGAACCGCGCCAGGCGGGCAGAGTGCCGTCGTCCACCACGCTGATCAGGGGCGAGGCCACTTGCAGACCCAGCCGCCCGGCATAAACGCTCAATCTTTCCCAGACCAGATCCGCCTCCAGGCCGTGGCCCACGGCTTCATGAATCATAGTGCCTCCGGCGGAAGCGGCCAGAACCACCGCCATGGAACCGCCGGGAGCGGGCCGGGCAAAAAGAAGGCGGGCCGCCCGTTCCGCCGCTTTTTCAGCCGCCTCCTGAGCCAGCGCCAGCATTTCCCAGCCCGAAGAACCGCCCACCGCCTCATAACCTGTCTGCAGCAGCCCCTTATCTTCGGCCACGCATTGAACGGCCAGAAAAACCTGGGCGCGTTCCTCCCGGGCCGCAACCCCCCAAGAGTTGGCAATGGTTATCCGGCGCGATGTTTCGCCATAGCGCACTTTAACCTGGCGCACTCTTTTATCAGTTTCCCGGGCCGCCTGATTGACCTGGCGCACCAGGGCCAGTTTATCGGCCAGATCCGCCTTGAGAGGAGATTTTTGCATTTCCCCGGACCCGGCGCTCTGGAAAGCGGGAGGAGCCGCGTTACCGGGCCGCCCGTTCCGCCGGCCGGACAGAGAGGCGGCCAGTTTTTCCAGGGCTTTATTTCCCAAATCATTGCCGTAAGTATAAGCCTGGCTTCCCCGGCCGATGAGGCGCAGGCCCACTCCGGTCTCCACCCCTCCCACCGCTTCTTCCAGGCGGTTATCGTCCAGCACCAGGCTGAGAGTCTGGTTTTCTTCGTGGAAAATTTCCCCCAGATCGCCGCCGCGCCTCATGAGGGTGTCCAAAAGGTTTTGGTAAGCAATGCTCACATGCCTCTCCTTGGAAAAATAAAAGCGAGCCGTTTATATTTGATTATAACATAGCTTTTATTCCGTAAAGCCCGCCTGTCTTAATATGTCTGTCAGATAAAGGCGGGCCTGCTCCTGGGTCTGCTCATCAAAACTGCTGTTTATTATGAGTGAAGGGAAATTGTTCACATCCAGCGCCCGTTGCAGGGTTTGATTACGCCGCCACCATTGATACCAAGGATTAAGCGGCGGTGGATCCCAGATATCCGCGTTCGAGGAGGGAAGCTGCCAGGGCCAGATATCATCTCCTCTTTCGACCAACCCCCGCCCCACCCCTCTGCTGGCTGGCCTCAGGGAATTCCCTCCTCTTTCCCTCAGGCCGGCCTCTATTTTTTGGAGGCGCTGCAGAAGGAGCTTTCCGTCCCGCTCCACTTGCAAAAGACGGAATAAACAATTAAATAACTCCTCATGGGATTGGGCTTCCAGGCAGGTTTGCTGGTAAATATCCGCGGCCCGCTTAAGATAGGCCTGATTCCGCCCTGGCGCTTCCAGCCCGGAGACGGCATAGAGTGAGGCCACAGTCAGGGGATACCCTTTTATCCTCGGTTCATAAGCCGCCAGCAGAGCCTTCAGCGCCGCCGGTCTTAAAGAGGAATCCTCATCATTTTCAGGTTGGTTATGGAGATCGTAATAAGAGCTGGCGCTAATAATGCGGGGGCGTAGCATGTGCAGGGCCGCCAGGTTGCACCTCTCGCCCGCTTTAGCGCTTAAGAGCGGCCTGACATCTTTAAGCAGGGTGGAAAAGTCCTGCTTGGCGCCATAAAAACGGGCCATGTTGAAAAGCACTCGCAATTGTTTGAGATCAGAGGGAAAGGCTTCCGCTTTAAGCCGGGAGAGCAGGTTGGCGTAGCCCGCCTTGAAGGTCTCGCCGTCTATCCGGCTTTCCCGGTTAAGGTAGGCGGCCCAGGCCTCCTGATAGCCGGGGGGACATGCAATCTGGCTTTTTTCCCTAAAGGATTCAAACGATATGTCTTTGGCCAGGCGCTCAAAGGAAGCATGACCGGCGCCTCTAAAAAGATAGGCCCGATCTTCGCCGCGGTCGCTGCTTAAGAATTCTGTAAGCAAATCGCTGGCTTTGTCAATATCGCCATGGAGATAAGCTATTTCCGCCTCCAGGTACAGGCGGTGATCCTGGTAGCCGTTCCAGTTATGGGCCAGAAATTTTACAAATATTTCCAGCCACTGACTTGAATCCGGCAGCTCGGCGCAGGCGGAACGCATCCAGTCATAATCTCTCTCCCGGGCGCTATAGCTAAAAATGGACCACAGGTAATAGGAGGCCTGAAGACGAATTTGCCGGTCATCGATAAAATCCCATATATTTTTCACATCGTTTATACTGAGTTCGCCATAAGAGGACATTGTGGGTTTTTCTCTAAGAATCTGATAAAGTTCCTTTATAGTCCACAGGGAATTTTCTTTATCCTGGGGATGCTCTTCCCTCCAGTCATGCTCAGACAGCAATTTACGCCCCTCACGAAATGTCCTGTCCAGGGTTTGCAGCGCCGGTTCTATCTTTTGCCAGTCATGCTGGGTTAAAAAATAGTAACAAATGGCCTTATGGAAATCGCCGGCAATGCCGGTATGCAACAGTATGTCATAGTAAATCGCGGCCGCCTTTTGCAAATAAATATCCGCCTGTTCCTTGTCCTCCGCCGCGGTGGCGCAGGCGTAATATATACAGGCCATTCCCCAGGAGGGTTTAATTTCAGGACGCGAGCTTAAAAAGCGCTCATAGCCGTTAATAATGCGTTCCAGGGCATAAGCCTGCCGTGGCCTGCTTAACGTTTCATAGCGGTCATGAAAGTCTATCATCCGGTACAGGTAATAAAGTAACATCGACGAACCGATGAAATTTATTTCCGGGGAGGCTTCATCCGCCAGCAATCTTTCCACGTCCTGAAGCAAACTGTCTAATGAGTCAAATGAGTATAAGCCGTCCCGGTATTGACCATAGAAATGCAAAAGATTATGAATAGTCTTCCACTGTTCCGGATTGTTCTGGTCAGGCAGATTACCCGCTCTTAACTGCTCCATCAGGTTCTGATAGCCCTGTTCGCGCGAGTTTCCAGAATTAGGGCTATATAAGGCGGAACAAGCCGCCTCATAGCCTGGCGGATAAGAGGCCATAAGACGGCGGTTGTATTCATCTTCCTCCGTTTGCCTTTTTTGGTTATCTTCTGCCTTCTGGACGAATTCCATTATGGGGAGGAGTATTAAATTAACCGGCCAGAGCAGTATATTAGCCCCAATCGCAGCCCCGGCAAGCAGGAAAATTTCCGGCCCCACATTGGTGGTTTGTAAATTTATAGTTTTGAACGTTAACGGGAAGACCATAATTCCTATCATAAGGTAGTAGATTATGCACCAGATGATAAATGGTTTACGCATGGCCTGACTTTGCGCCCGCTCCCGGCCGGGCGGCGCCCAGATGTTGTTTCAGACGCAGGATCAAAAGAACAGAGGCAAGGTAAAAAAACGCGGGCAAAATGAATATGGCTTGACTATTCCAAGAGCTGTGCATTATTGGCATAAGGCACGGCCACACCACCAGGTGGGCCAGAGGAAAGGAGAGAAAAAGCAAATTATAATTCACGGCAAAATGCCTGGCCCCAAAAAGCTCCTCCGCCAAAGGCGGGAGCAATGAGGCGTAAGCTCCGTAACATACAGGTAAAAATAACAAGGTAATGACAAAGATTATTTCTGTACCCTGTATTGTTATATTACGTGTCATCAATATAGTTTCCTCAGTTGTTATCCCATGTATCAGCGCTAAGGCTATCTCATTCGTAAAGGCCAGAATAAAGGCGCCCGCGGCGGCAAGCAGACCAACTAAAATCAGGACATTGAGGCGGTTGACACGATCGGATATCCAACCCCAGAACAGCCGGCCCAAACTCTGAAGATAGATCGCCAGTCCCAAAATTACAGCCACCACAGTCGGATCTGAAAACCCCCCCGTCATCGAGGCATAGATTTGCGATTTATAGGTAATGGCCCCAAGCACCAGGCCGCTGCCTGTCCCGCAAATGTAGATAGCGATCATAACATAATAAGCTGAAGAAGATAAGAGATCGCGGGGTGAATATTCCCGCCGGGCGGAGGCGCCCGGCGCCTGACCGGTCTGGTTCACTTCCCTGCCCCCCTCCGGAACCTCATAAAGAAAACGGCTGACCAAGGCCAGGGCCATAAAGAAAAATATGCCGCGTAAAACCAGGCTGCCTTCATGACTGATGACAGGGCCGGAAGGCGCATCCTCCTGAAAGAAACAGGCGAAACTGAAACAGGCGGTAAACAGACCGGCGGCCAGTCCTTTGCGCTCGGGAAACAGCCGCACCACATGAGAGGCCAGACTTAAATAGATCATCCCTGCGCCCGAGCCCACCATTACGCCAAGATACAAATACAATTCATAAACGGAAGAAATAAATTCGCTCAGCGCTATGCCTCCAGCACCGATAGCCGCTCCAATTAAGGTATAGGCGCTGACGCTGAGGCGGGAGCGTAAAGGAACGCAGAGAAGCGGGACCAGAACCATACATATTAAACTGATGGAAGAGGTCATGGAAAGCTGGTCCGGAGAGCCGTAACGCTGGGAGAGGGGTGGTATATACACGCTATTCCAGCCAGTCATCCAACTGCCTGCTAACAGAGCGGCCAGCAGGGAGGCCAGCAGGGATATACAGCGCCGGGAAATAAATTGCTTTTCCAAATTTTAAATCCTTGGGTTTTGGATCAATCCTTAAATATAAATTGCATTCATACAATTTTTATTTGCGGATTGGGCGTAAGGACAAGCCCGCAATGACATCAGTAAAGAAAAAGCTGTTTTTTAGAACGCAACCGGCTCCAATATGAGATCTGTTGCAAATTGCCTTCCATGGCAATTCGCAACAGCATAGTTGGCAAAACGTAGTTTTGCCAACTATGCCAAACGACAAGCATTTTACAAATATTTGTCGTTTGGCGGGCCATCCATAGCCCGCAGAGACCTCCGCATATTTAAATATGCAACCGGTTTCTTTTATAGTAAAATAACATTAATAAGCCGGTTTGGCAAACCGTGATTTGAGACCTGTCGCATATTTGTATCAGGCCTCGGCTTGCGGCAAAGTGCCGTTCCCGGCAATTTGCCGCAAACATAGAGAGTAAAAAATGAAAAATTATGGTTTTTTATTAGGTTTTTTTCTATTATTGGCCCCGGCCTGGGCGTTGGCGGCCGATGCTTCAATTCCTCGCAGCGCCCTGAGCGTAGCGCCGCTGGAAGCCTATGACCTTCTGGTCCGCGAGCCGGAGAAGGCTTTTCTGATAGATGTGCGCGACCGCGGCGAATATGCTTTTTCACATCCGGCGCGGGCTTACAATATTCCCTGGCGTTTCGCCGGCGGCGAGGTTATGCTGGAGGCCGGCAATTCCGGAGCCAGTTACCAGTTAAATCCGGAGCCTAATCCTGATTTTGTGGGAGTGACGCGCTCGCTGTTCAAACCTGATGATCAGCTCTTCATTATTTGCGATAACGGCCGGCAAAGCGCTCAGGCCAGCGACGCTCTTCTGGACGCCGGTTTCCATCAGGTGCGCCAGGTACAGGGAGGAGTGTGGGGAGAGCCTTTCATTCCCCAGGATCATCTCCGCCTGGCGGAGAAATATTCCGCCAATTACGGCAAAGGAGGGCTGATCAGCGGCTGGGTTTACTGGGGCTTGCCCATGAGTCATACTCTGGACCCGCTTTATATGTACCCCCCTGATATCAAAAGAGCGCGGACTGACTGAAAGGCCAAGCCGCTCGCGGCGGTTGCTAAGAGCGGCGCCTGAAACTTAAGCGTTCTTCCCTGAAAAAGCCGTTTCCGGCTTTTTCAGGGTCTACTATTTAGAGAAGCTTGATTTTTTCATATTGATTATTGTGCTTGGGTTCCATCCTCCGCAGGATTTCATTGGTTTTCCGTTTCTCCCTGCCTGCCGCCAGGGCCAGGCGGCGCGCTTGCCGGCGCATGGCCGCCTCACGGTTGCGTCTTTGATCTTCGTGACTGCTTAAAATGAGCCGGGGGATCCGGCCCAGTTTATTTTTCACCTCCGCGGGCACAAAAAGAAGATAAGAGGAAGCGATATGGCGTATTTCTCCGCTCAGCAGATTTTCCGACTCCACCCGGGCGCCGATTTCCATGGATCTGCGGCTTACGTAATTGACTGAGGCCCGGACATTGAGCAGTTCCCCCGCATACACCGGATTATGGAAATTTATTCTGTCCATGGCGGCGGCCACGCAGCGGAGGCGGCAATGACGCGCCGCGACCATTCTGCCCGCGGTATCCATCAGCTTCACTATTACCCCTCCGTGTACATTGCCCGCATGGTTGGCGTCGTGGGGTAAAGTCAGATAATTCATTGTTATTCTGCTGTCTTGTATTTTTTTAGTCTTATTCATAAAACAATCCCGTTAATTTATGCCTCGGGCGGCCGCGGCGTCCGGCCCGGATATTCTGACAGTGCCGCGGACCAGGATGTTAAGGCCGGCGTTTTTGTCGGATTATCAGGAACAAGGAGAACAAATGAAAGGGAATTTTCCGGTATGAATTTAAATGAACCCTGATTCCGGGCCGGGGCTTTGGTCTCCAGGCTCGACCGCAATTTAATTGGCTCGCGTCCGCTTTCAAGCGGCGCCTGAAAGTAAGCGTTCTTCCCTGAAAAAGCCGTTTGCGGCTTTTTCAGGGTCTACTAAATAGTAGCATAAAAAAGCGGGTTTTCCCACCTAGCGGCCTTGGGCCGGCAGAAGCCGCGAAAAGACAAAAAGTAATCGTCCAATTTTGCTTTTCTTAACATTATAAAATATAAGTTTAAATGTTACAGCATACTAACGGAAATGGTCATATCCTTCCATGCTGATTTCCCGGCAGTCTTCCTGGCGGCGCAGATAAACCCCGCTTCCCGGTTCAACGCGGCCGATGCGGTAAGGGGCCACCTGGGCTGACTGAGTCAGCAATTTCACCAACCGCTTTTCATTTTGGCGGCGGCAGGTAAAAAGCAGTTCAAAGTCCTCCCCCCCGCACAGCGCCCAGAGAAGCGGGTCTTGGTTAAGGCGTTCGGCCGCCTGGCGCAGTTCCCGGCCCAAGGTAAGCAGCGGGGCCTCCACCACCGCCTTTACCCGGGAACTTCGGCTCAGGCGGCCGAGATCGGTGGCCAGACCGTCGGATATATCCATAACCGCTCCGGCCAGGCCGCTGGCCGCCAAGGCCTGGCCCGCGGCCAAACGGGGCGAGGGAAGTTTATGGGCGGAAATCAGAGAGGAAAAGACCGGGTCGCGCAGGCCTTGGCGCAGACAGGCCAGGCCGGCGGCGGACAGGCCCAGAGGGCCGGTTACCAAAATGGAATCGCCCGCTTCCGCCCGGCTGCGCAGCAGAGGGGAGGGGTTTTCGCCCAATAAGCACAGATTGATGGTCAGGACAGGAGCTTTGACCGTGTCTCCCCCGATCAAAAGCAGCCCGTGGCGGGCGGCCAGATCCAGCATTCCTTTCAGCAAATCTTTCACTTGGCCTGCCTGGGGAGGCTCCGCCAGGCCCAGCGAAAGCAGGCCGTAGCGGGGTCTGGCGCCCATGGCGGCCAGATCGCTTAAATTGGCCGCCATGGCCCGATAGCCGATTTCCCAGAAATTCATGTAGCGGGTGCTGAAATGGATATTTTCCACCAGCATGTCGGTGGTGGCGGCCAGAGGGCCTTCAGCCTGAAACAGAGCGCAGTCATCTCCCGGACCCAGCAGCAGATCCGGACTCGCTTCCTGGCCGGCCAGCATCCCGGTGATCAGGGAAATGATATCTTCTTCGGTTAAGTGTTCAGACAAGGCTACATTTCATCTCCGGCCAGCAGGAATTTTATCAGCGCCGGCTGATAGGCGAACAACTCGTCTTTTTTGAAAAAACGGGCCACTTCCTGGGCGGCGCTTTCCGGAGAATCGCTGGCATGCACCAGATTGCACTGCATGCTGACGCTCAGGTCTCCGCGGATGGTTCCGGGAGCGGCCTTGCGGGCATTAGTCACCCCGCACAGAGAACGGCATACATCCACCGCTTCCCTGCCTTCCAGGCAGACGGCGATGACTGGCGAGCTTTTCATAAACTCGGCAATGCCGGGATAAAAAGGTTTGTCCACCAGATGGCTGTAATGATCGGCCAGGCTGCCGTCAGTCAGAGCCAGCATTTTCAGACCGGCTATCTTAAGTCCTTTGGCTTCAAAACGGCTCAGGACGGTTCCGGCCAGACCCCGCGCCAGGGCGTCGGGTTTGATGAGAATCAGAGTTCTTTCCACGCGTTTGATCCTTATTTAAGAAAATATCTATTTTTCCGCCTGCCGGGGAAGTTGTCAAGAGGAGTAAAGCCGGCGCGCTTCCGGA
This sequence comes from Desulfarculales bacterium, assembly GCA_031267815.1. Classification (GTDB taxonomy): domain Bacteria; phylum Desulfobacterota; class Desulfarculia; order Desulfarculales; family Desulfarculaceae; genus JAIRYI01. The sequence continues at coordinate 21,874 of JAIRYI010000039.1, forward strand.
CCGGGAAAAAACGCTTCCGCCGCAGGTGATATAAAGAAACCCCTCCCGGACGCGGGCAATAGGGGCGAAAGCCAGTCTGTTTTTGCAAACTTGCCGCCTGAAAGGTATGATTTTAAAAATTGCTTTTTCGTAATAAAAGGGGCTGAACCGTGTTTTTTCGCGCCAAAGATAATCTGCTCTGGTTTTTTGCGTCAAAAAACCTTATAGTTATGGAGCGGTGAGGTATTTTGAAGCTCCTGTTGCATATTTGCTGCGCTCCCTGCGCGCTTATGCCGGTGGAACAGTTGCGCGCCGGCGCCGGAGAGGCGCTGGGGTATTTTTATAACCCCAATATCCACCCCTACCAGGAACATGAACGCCGTCTGTCCGCCTTGCGCGAATGGGCGGTTGCGGCGTGTCTGCCGCTCCTGGCGGAAGACTATGATCCGGTCCCCTGGCTCAGACGGGTGGCCTTTCGGGAAAAAGACCGCTGTTCTTTGTGCTATGAAATGCGTTTGCGCCGAAGCGCGGCTCGGGCCAGACAATTGGGGGCCGAAGCCTTCAGTAGCACCCTGCTCTATTCAATATATCAGAACCGGGAGCAATTGGTTGCCGCCGGCCGCCGGGCGGGGCGGGAGTGGGAAGTGGAATTTCTGGAGTATGATTTTCGTCCCCTGTGGGCTTTGGGCCAGGCGAAGGCCAGAGAATTGCAGCTTTACCGCCAGCCCTACTGTGGATGCATATTCTCTGAAGCGGAGCGTTATATGAAAAAAAAGCTGCCACTTTCGATGGCAAAGGGAGAATTCGATGCCGGCCAGCCTTCCTGAAATAACTTTGGAAATAAGCAGCGGAACTCTGACCATCCGCACGGCTGAAGCCGTTTATCATGTCATGGTGGCCGGCGGCGGCGCGCCCGCGCCCAGCCAGCCTCCCCCGGCCCCGGCCGCGCTCGCGGCCGCCCCGGCGCTTTCTCCTCCCCCTCCTTCTCCCCATCCCTCTCCTCCGGCGGAGGGCGCTCCGGATGACGAGGACTATTACCGCGAGTTGAGCAATGACATGTACCTCGAAGTCGGCCGTCTGGCCCGCCGCTTAAGCATGTCCATCCGCGATGTGTCCATAGATAAAATAGAGAGCATGGATTTCGGAGCGGCCGGCAGTCAATTGGAAAACGCCAAAGATGAGCTGGAAAACGTGGTCAAAATGACGGAGCAGGCCACATTAAAGATCATGGATTTCACCGAAGCTATCCAAAGCGCGGTGGATACCTCGCAAGACCTCATGAAACGGATAATGGCCGGCGGCAGGGAAAGCCGCGATCCGGATCCGGCGCGGGAAGAGGAACCGGAAACCCTGGAGGCTTTGAATCAATATTTGTCCCGGATGCGGGAAAATCCTCTGGCCGCCCCTCTGGCCAAAGCCGGGGAACTGCGGGACGCGCTCCGGCAGGCCGCTTCTTCTCCTCCCCCTCCTCCTCCGGCCGCTTCCCCCGCCTCTCCCCAATATGAATTTCCTCTGGAACTGGTTTTCCAGACCATGTATGAATTATGCACCAATGAAGCGGTAAAAAAACACATCAAGACCATGTGGGACAGCGCGGGTCAGGCCTTTGACGGGGTAAAACTGGAAAGCGGGCTCAACGCGGCGGCCGAGTCCGGGGGCGGGCCGGATGAGGACAATTTCCTCAACCTCGACCTTAAAGAAGTCCTGAAAGCCATGTTCCAGGCCACCGGCAAAGACAATTTTCAGCAGGTATTGAAAAAAATGGCCTCAACCGCGGATCAGATCTTCCTGGAACAGACCCTTCCCCTGGAAGCCATTCCCAAAGCAGCCGGCGGCCCCCCCCCCCCCCCCCCCCCCCCCCCC
>JAIRYI010000068.1 GCA_031267815.1 Desulfarculales bacterium
GCACTACCCAGATGACCAAACGCTACGCCCACCTGACCCCGGAAACCCAGAAAGAAGCCCTGGAAGCAATCGGAAAATATTTCAACTATAAACCCGATAAAAAAAGATGAGGGAGGGAATTTAATACCGCAAATTCGCATAATTATCAAAAGGCTGAATTTTTCCGGCTGATGCCGAAATTTCTCCAGAATCGACAGCATGGTTCGAGGAAACAGTAATAAAAAAGATTCTTGACTGTACATCAATTGACGCACATAATATAAATATCAAGCAAGGAGGTTTGAAATGGCAGTCCAGACAGATTTAGTATCAGCCAGAGTAGAGAGGCAAGTTAAAGACCGGGCCCAGGCCAATTTAAAGACAATGGGGCTTACCATCTCCGACGCAATCCGTATTGTACTGGCACGGGTGGCTGACAAAAAGACAGTCCCCGCAGAATTGTTTCTTAATCAAGATGAATATGATAGCTGGTTCAAGGCTAAAGTGTATGAAGCCTTGGAAGAAGAAGGCGAAGGGACGCCCCATGATGAAGTAATAGGTAAGGCCAGACAAATTATTGCAGAAAATGCCCGCAATGCTCAAAAAAACAAAATTTGAACTCCGCTGGCGAAAAAAAGCCGGAACAGATTTAGAGTTGATTATCGGCTATATTTCTCGAGACAATCTTGATGCGGCTGAGGCATTACTCAGTGAAATCATAGAAAAAACAGGTAAATTGACGGTTAATCCCAGCCTTTATAAAAAAGGGCGGGTAGCGGGTACGCGAGAGATGGTTGTAAGAAAAAACTATATTGTCGTATATGCCATAGTCAATGACGTTGTTTGGATTGTCCGTATCCTACATGCCGCGCGCGACTTTTAACGAAAAACGGGCGGAGATTTGATTAATGAGGAGTCTTGCTACCAAACATACAACCCATGTACAATTCCATCGTCATCTTTATCAAAACAGTTTTGAATGGGTGAAAAATATTTTTCATCGTTGTATTCAAATTTACGATATAACGCGTAAGCAATCAGATCAGCCAGTTGTATGGGGCGTGATATATGAGAATTCAGGAACAATGGCACTTCCGCGAAATTTCTTAGTACGTTTCCCCAATGATTTCCAGTATTTTGATAGATTTTAGACCAATTTTGAAATTGTTCTTCTGATTTGGATTTATCAAAAATAGCTATTCCTTTTGTGGTTTGTCCTGTCTTGCGATATCTTCTGTTCAGAAACATATCAAACCGGCTCGTGAGTTGAGTAAATAATTCTTCCGAGACAGATACGTTTCCCGACATAATCGAGGACTTATTTATGACTGCTCCGAAAAGTATAAAATGTCTGGGATAGTTCGCAGAAATATATTGCATAACTGCGGAATATAAATTATCTCTTTTTTCTTTGGGAAAATTACGCCACTGTTTTTTGCCGCTTCTCATTGGGTTGCCATGCAATTCGATTTCACAATCGCCTACATGTTCCATGGTTATTTTATCTATATCTTTTTGGACAAATAAAGTTTGGGTTTCACGGATGGCGAATCCTGCTAACACACAGTATTTACAATTATTATCAGGTAGTCCGGAGTCGTCGGCATAAAGCAAATACATAATTTACTCCTAAAAAATAAAGAGAGTCAGGTGAGTAACTTAGCACTCAACGCACTGCAAAAAGGCAGTACTCCTAACTCTGGTATTATTCTATATATTTAGCTCTGTTTTGTCAAGCGTTCCAGCATCTGCTGACGTTGTTTGGATTGTCCGTATCCTAACATGCCGCGCGCGGCTTTTAACGCAAGACGGGCGGAGAAAATTCTCTCCGCCCGTCTTATGCGGGGTGCTTATAAATTACGTTGGACTAGAACAGGAACTGGAAGTAAACGCCCAGCAACCATTCGCTGCCCGCGTCTATATCCCGCACTCCAACCACATCGCCATAGTTATAGTAAGTGATTTCCGGCTGAATGATGAAGTTGCTGGTGACCTGATAGGGAGCGCCGATAAAGGCGGCCCAGCGGGTGAAGGAATCTTCGCCGCCGGCCACCAGTTCCCAGGCGTCATTATTCAGGTGAGAAAAGCCGCCCCCGATTTTCAAGGTGAGCTTGTCGGTGACAGAATAACCAAAGCCCAGACCCAGACCCCAGATGGTGGTGTCTTCAATTTCGCCGTTGAGACCCCAAGAGGGCAAAGCCAGACGGGTGCCGCCAAAGTCGTTAGCCACTGAATTGAAGAAGCCATCAGAAACGCTGTTTTCACCGCTCCAGTCAGTGCTGATGTTCTGGCCGTAGAAGGCACTCAAGACCGCGTAGAAGGGGCCTTGTTCATATTTTACAGGCAGTAACAGCAGATAACTCAATACGCTGTCGTCGTTATTGTTTGCGCCTAAGTCAAACTCCCATTTCTGATAAGCAATGCCGGCTCCCGGAGAGATCTTGAAGCCATTGAAACTGAAGTCCAGCACCACTTCCAGTTTTGGCAGATAGTTCTGGGTGGAGCCATCGCCAATATACACGCCTTGGTTGGGTACGCCGGTAGGTGAAAAAGCCAATTGGTTGGCGCTCCGTTCAGCGCCGGCCTGGGAAATGGATACGTCAAAGCCAAAGAAATCATTCACCGCCGCAGCTAAAGCAATGCGGGGGGAACGGGTGGCCCCCACAAAGCCGTAACCCTGGAGGTCGCCGGAGGATCTTTTGGTCCGGCCCAGGTTCTGGCCCACTTCCGCGCCGCCGCCCAGGCGGCCCCAGGCCTGACCGATGGTCAGAGTGCAGGAACCCACTTTCCACCAGCCATAGGCCAGACGCAGAACAAGGCCATTTTCTGTATCGTTGCCGGTGTTATCCGCATTGGCTCTGCCCCACATGCCGATTTCAATCCGCGCCCCGGTGGTCTTGTCAGATGAATTGAAGGTGGCACGCAAATAGGAGATGCCCTGCACTCCGGTGAAGAAGTTGACCAAGGTGTCTTCAGTATTGTTCTGCGGAGAGTAATCCCCGCTTTTAATCTGCCAGCCGGCGTCGGCGCTGATGCGTCCGCCGACCACTACTCCGTAGCCCGGAGCGTCGGCCGCCATTACCGGCATGGCCAGAGCCATGGCCGCCAATACCGCCATTACCGCAAAAATTCTTTTCATAATGTCTTTTCCTTTCTTATGGTTCATTAAATTTGCCAAGGAAGCGGAAAGTAACCAGCTTAAGCTCCGCCTGACAAAAACCGCGCTCTCAACCCCGGCGCACCCCGGCCAAGGTCTTAGCGCAAATCTATATCTACAAGTTATTTTTATGATTTTCGGTTATCACCTTAGGCTTTCGCCTCCCTCAAAAACTCCAATCCGTAACTCCAATTCCGGTCTGGGGTTCAAATCCACACATATAAAATCTCAGGGATATTTTATTGAAAAAAAAACATACTGTCAATAGCTAAAAAGATAGAATAATTTCAAAAAATAACTCTTATTTTTAAAACGGCCCTGCCTCAAGAAAAAAATTGCTGTTCAGGCCATGAAATTTCACCGGAGATGCTGGCTTTTGCCGGCCGCGGCCAGCCGTCTTTGGGGCCCCCAAAAATGTGACCACATTTTTGGGGTGATTTTAGCATGGACGTTTAACCGGCTGGCAAGGAGGCCTTCGAGCATCCCTGAAAGAAAGAAAGGTGTTTTGTTTTTAAGGAAGCGCTGATTAAGCATCTATCGATAAATAACTTGACTATTAGCAGGGAGCAATAATATAGTTCCAAGTAGGTAATATATTCGCAGTTTGAATGTTTATTGCCGCAAATTCCTCATCGCTTACTTTTTTGCCAATCTCA
>JAIRYI010000014.1 GCA_031267815.1 Desulfarculales bacterium
ATATACTTCATCCAGGGAAAGCAAAGCAAGCTCATAATCAAAAGAAGAAGTCCAGATGTAACAATTCTTGCGACTATATCATTATCAATGAAGAGGGAATACCATTCTGTATTGTAAAATCCGATCAAGGCGTCACAGAAATTTAAGGCAACAACACAACTCAAAAGCGGAAATATGCATTGAACCAGCAGGACCAACCCCTGACCACATATTTTCAAGACGCGTTTCATCTATATAACTACCGAAGCGGAAAGACCGGCCGAGGCCGGCAAGGGGGGCTTTGGGTATCCCCGAAGGAAAGATTTAGTTTTTTATGCCTTTTGTATTTTTACGCAACTTCAGTCAACCCGGGAAAGCCGTTTGAAGCAACGGCTTAAAAACAAAAACCATGATTTCCCGCCCTACCCACCCTTTAAAGGTATTTTGTTTTTAAGCCAAGCAGCCGGAAATCTGCCCTTTACACCCGATGGTTTAGGGTGCTAAAGTACACACTATGTTTAATGTTTTTCAGGATCTACTAATTATCGCCAATGGTTATACTGTTTACAGTAACCGCGCCGGAGGGTCTTTTGCCGATAGCCTTTACAACATCCATACCTTCGATAACTTTGCCGAAAACCGCATGTTTGCCGTCCAGCCAGGGGGTTGGGACCAAAGTGATGAAAAACTGCGACCCGCCGCTGTCAGGGCCGGCGTTGGCCATGGACAATATGCCCGGCGCGTCATGCTGCAAGCCGGGGCCAAATTCATCGGCAATAGTATAGCCAGGCCCTCCCCTGCCTGTGCCGGAAGGATCCCCGCCCTGAATCATAAAATCATCTATTACCCGGTGAAAGGTGGTATTGTCATAAAAATTTTTTTCCGCCAGGCTGATGAAATTAGCGCTGGTGTTAGGCGCCCGATCATCAAACAGTTCGATTTTAAATGTCCCGGCCGTGGTGGAAAAAGTGGCCACCGGCCGCGCCCAGGCAAAAGCCGGCACTAAAAACAGGGCGGCAATCAACAAAAAAAAGGATGGAATAATTTTTTTCATGACTCTCTCTTTAATAAATTTCGCCTCAATTTTTTTCACGCCAAGTAACGCATAAAAAATTGTATCTTATTTTTCCCCTTCCGCATCTCTTAGTTTGTCCAGCTTGCAATTGCGGAAGTAAAGAACAAGGTCTATGCTCACAATAAAAAAATTAAATGTATAAGGGATTAATAAAAAACTGTCCAGCCCGGCGTCCAATAAGCATTTGCCTATTCCGGCTATATAGCCTGAAAAAACCAGCATAATAAAAACACCGCTTTTGCCTTTGGCAGTGCGTGATTTGACAGATTTATAAATGGAAACCGGCCATGAGGCGGCAAAACACAAAAGCATTACTGTTTCAAATAATATTACTAAATCCATAACTTAAATTCGCATCGGCATAATAACGCTCAAAAATCCCGGATCTCCCTCCCCTCTTAACACACAGGGATTCTGTTCATCAATAAAAGTTATATTAAGCAGATCCGAACGCATGGCCGCGCACACATCCATAAAATAACTGTAATTAAAAGCCACGCTGAAATCTTCTCCGCTGTAATCGGCGCCAAAGGATTCCCGGCTGTCTCCGATCTGAGGATTTTGGCTGGAAAGCTCAATCAACCCGTCTTTAAAATCCAGGCGCACTCCGTTATAAGTATCAGCAGCCATTATAGCCACTCTTTTCAATACTTCATTAAAATCCATCCGGCTTATATTTATTATTTTTCCTTTGGATTTTGGAATAACCGCTTCATAATCGGGGAAAGCTCCTTCCTGGAGACGGATTATCAGTTTTAAGCTTTCTTTCCGCAACAGGGCAAAAGTCTGGTTGAGGCCAAAATCCAGATTTCCGCCTTCATCAGTCATCCGGCGCATTTCCACCACCCCTTTACGGGGAATTAAAGCTCCTTTTTCAAGATTGAAAGCTTCAATTCCCTCCATTTCCCTGTCAATCAGGGAAAGACGGTGCCCATCGGTGGAAACAAAGCGCAACATAAATTTTTCTTCCATTTCCCTTTTCTGCACATAGAGACCGGCCAGATTAAAGCGGGTTTCTTCCTGGGAAATGGAAAAGATTGTCTTGTCAATCATTTCTTTTAAAATTACGGAATCAAAATTCAGCAGGCTTATGCTGTCAATCACCGGTAAAGCCGGGAAATCATCGGCCGCCATACACATTATATTGTAACTGGCCTTGCCGCTGCTTATATGCAATTGCATATTTTCTTTACTCTTCAAATATATTTCCTCTGTAGGCATTTCCCGGGCTATCTGATAGAGTTTGCGGGCGGGAACAGTCAGTTTGCCTTCCTTGTGTACCTTTGCCTGATATTGGCCTTCTAAGCTTATCTCCAAATCCGTGGCGTTTACTATCAGGCTGTCTTCTTTTGCTTCCAGCATTACGTTAGCCAGAATGGGCATTGAGCTTCTGCGTTCTATAATAGCCTGAACTTTGGCCAAGGCCTTGATCATTTCTTCTTTGTTTATTGTCAGTTCCATTTTTAAAGCGGCTCCGAAAAGAGTATTGATTTATTTCCCCGATACATGACATGGGCCAAGCGACCAGTTAATTTTATGCTTTATCAGATTTTATTTCATAAATCGCCTGGAAAGTGATTTTTTAAGGGAATAACTTCCCCCAAGAGAGCGCTTTTTTAGGAAGCGCCCGCCGCCGGGCAATATTTACGGCGTAAAAAAATTTATAAACTGGCTTTAATGTTTATTATTTTTTTATATATTAAATACTAAATCATAATAATAATATATGAAAAAATGTGGAAAAATTAAATAAGCCGGTAAAAATAAACAAAAATTATAAATATTATTTCTTAACAGCTATTTCGTATTTTCAACCTGAAGGAGGAAAATTCATAAGTTATCAACCAGGCGCGTTTATTATTTTAATATTTTTTTCTCCGGTTATATATTCCTCCAGACGGCGGATTTGCTCCGAAGCCTCATAATTGCTCCTTATGGAGACTTCAATTCTTTTAACCCCCTTAAGCACGGTGGAGTGGTCTTTATTGCCAAAAGCCTTGCCTATTTCCAAAAAAGAAGTCCGGGTGAGTTTGCGGGACATATACATGGCTATTTGCCGGGGATAGCTTACTTCCCGGTGTTTGCGCCCGCTTTTTATATCTTCCGCGGCAACGGAAAAATATTCCGCGACAATATTGATAATGTCTTCCAGTTTTATTTTATGGCCGCCGGCCAGGGAATTAATAATTTTGGAGGCCATCTCTACAGTTATTTCCACTCCCTGAATTTCGCTCACCGCTATAAGCTTGGTCAAATACCATTCCAGAGCGCGGATGTTGCTGTCAGGCTGGCGGGCCAAAAACTGAGCTACATTTAATCCCAGTTCTATTCCCCTTTCCAAAGCCTTGTTATACAAAATGCTCATCTTCAGTTCTTCGTCGGGAGGCTGCAAATCGGCCAGCAAACCACACTCGAAACGGCTGCATACTTTTTTTCCCAGATATATTATATCCTTGGGCATTTTGTCGCTGGTAACCACAATTTGTTTGCCGTAATTGTATAAAGTGTTGAAGGTGTGAAAAAATTCTTCTTGAGTTCTTTCTTTTCCCCCTAAAAACTGAATATCATCCAATAGCAGGCAATCCACATGCCGGTATTTTTCCTGAAAAGAATTTACCCCGTCAAAACGGACAGCTTTAAACAGATCATTGGTAAAGTTTTCCGCGGAACAATAATAAACTTTGGCTGAGGGGTTATTGTCCAGAATAGCGTTGCCAACGGCGCATAACAGATGGGTTTTGCCCAGACCGGTTCCGCCGTATATAAATAAAGGGTTATACTGGCCTCCCGGCTGGGAAGCTACCGCCTTACAGGCGGCATGGGCCAGCTTATTGCTGGAGCCCACCAGAAAATTGCTGAAAACATAGCGGGGATTAAGGGAAGAGTATTCTCTTTTTTTATCGCTTAAGCTCACCGGTTCGTTTTCAGGAGGCAAGACCGGCGCTTCCGGTAAAGGAGCGGAGTTTCCGGCAATTGCCAGAGACAGCAGCATGGGTTTGCCGGAAACCAAAATCAGAGCCTGTTCCAGCAAATTATGATAATTGTCTTTTATCCAATTTAAAAATAGATAATTGGGCACCAGCAAAGTGGCGGTCCCATCATTGACCGTCAACGATGTCCGGCTGAACCAGGTATTAAATTCATGCTCATTTAAAACTGAAAGGAGATGGCTGCTTAAACTCCCCCACAGTGCTTGGTTACTCAAAATAATCCGCCCTCAATTTAAAATTTGTCACATATTTAGTCACATATTTATTCATATATTAATGAATAATAGCCAATTTTGTGAGGTCATTGATATTATAAATCTACAGCAAAGACAATTTTCCCACCAGCTAAACTTGAACGGCCGGGCCGGCGGCCCTCCGGGACAAAGAGACGATTATAGGGTAAAATACAAGATTGAGTGTTTTTTTGTAAGGAGTAAAGGTAGATGGCATTTAAACCGCTTGCCTGTAACGGGAAAACAGCCGTGGAGTATTTGGGGGAAAAGTCTTGTCCCGTTGGGGGGGATAACTGTTTCAGTTTTCACTTTTTTGAAGGCGCCCGCCCGTCCCAACCTCTGCTGGCTCTGGAAGTCTGGGATATTTACCCGCGGGAGTGGCCGGATGTTTGCTGCCAGGCTTACGGCCGCAACCTCAGCAGTCCTTTGGATTGGGCCGCCGCCGCCTTGGCCGCGGGCGCTCAAGCCATAGCTTTACAGCTCAAATCCATTGATCCCAACGGCCTGGACGCCGGCCCGGAACCGGCTCTGGGTCTGGTGGGAGAGTTACTGGACAAAATAGATGTTCCTCTAATTGTGTGGGGATGCGACAACGCGGAAAAAGACGCCCTGGTTCTGAGCACGCTGGCGGCCCGTTATGCCGGCCGCAAATTGATTCTGGGCCCGGTGGAGGAGGCCAACCATAAACGCCTGGCCCCGTTGGCCGCCGAATATGGCCACACCATCTGCGCTACTACCCCTATTGACGTCAACTTGGCTAAACAATTGAATATTTTATTGCAAAACCAGGGTGTGCCCCTGGAAAAAATATTGATAGATCCCACGACAGGAGGGCTGGGCTATGGCCTGGAATATACTTATTCGGTCATGGAGCGCCTGCGCATAGCCGCCCTGCAGCAAAACGATCAGGTTCTGGCTTTACCGCTTATCTGTCATTTGGGTAAGGAAATATGGAAGTCCAAGGAAGCCAGGCAGCTTAGGGAAGAGGCTCCGGAAATGGGCGAGGATAACCGGGGCGTATTTATGGAAATCAGCGCCGGGGTCAGCCTGTTGCTGGCCGGCGCCAATATATTGGTGCTGGGCCATCCGCAAAGTTTGCGCGGGCTGCGGGATTTTATCGATCTTCTTTTTTCTCCCGCCCAAGCGGAGAATGAATTATGGCTTTAAGCGGCATTCAGATCTTCAGCTTTCTGCCCAAGAGCAACTGCAAAGAGTGCGGCGCGGCCACCTGTCTGGCCTTTGCCATGAATCTGGCCGCCAATAAAGTTCAGCTGGAGCAATGCCCCCATCTAACTCCAGAGGCCAGAAACAGTCTGGCCCAGGCTTCGGCTCCGCCTATCCGCAGAGTGGAAGTGGGAACAGGCCCCGCCCGGGCTGTTCTGGGAGAAGAAACCGTGCTTTTCCGCCATGAAAAGACCTTTAACCATCCCCCTCTGCTGGCGGCCGGCCTGGAAGATAACCGTCCGGACTGGGAAAACAGGCTTAATTCCTGGCGGGAGCAGCAATGGGAAAGAGTGGGCTTAAGCCTGCGTCCGGAAATGGTCTTTTTAACCTGCGCCAGCCAGGAGGCGGGACAGTTTCAGGCCGTGGCGCAAAAGGCGGCGGAGCTTGATTTTGCCCTGGCTTTGCAGGGGTCAGCGGAAATCCTGGCCCAGGTTTTACCGTCTCTGGCTTCCGCGCGGCCCCTGCTCTGCGCCGCTCAGGAAGATAATTGGGAAATCATGGCTGATCTGGCCTTGCAATACCGCTGCCCCCTTCTGCTCAGAGGCAGGGGCACGGAAGCGTTGGCCGGGCTTAGCGGCAAACTGCGGCAAAGAGGGGGGCAAGATCTGGTTCTGGACGCCCAAACCCGCACCCTGGCCCAGACCCTGGCTTCCAATGTGACTTTGCGCCGGGCCGCGCTGCTGGATAAAAATCAGGGCCTGGGCCTGCCCATAATCAATTTCGCCTCGGTGGCGGGCGGTGACCCGGCCGCAGAGGTTATGGCGGCCAGCCTGATGATCTGTAAATACGCCAGTATTATTGTCCTCAGCGATTTTAAACGGGAGAGCCTGTTCCCTCTGCTTTTGCTGCGCCTCAATCTTTTTACCGATCCTCAGCGTCCCATGACCATGCCCCAGGGCATTTATCCCATCGGCAATCCCGGGCCGGATTCTCCGGTATTTGTAACCACCAATTTTTCTCTCACTTATTTTATAGTCAACGGTGAAATTGAAAACGCCCGTTACCCGGCCTGGCTGCTCATTATGGATACCGAAGGCCTTTCGGTACTCACCGCCTGGGCGGCGGGCAAATTTGTGGGCGATACCATTGGCGCTTTTGTTAAAAAAAGCGGAATAGAAGAAAAAATAAAGCACCGCCAGATCATTATCCCCGGTTATGTCAGCGGAATTAAAAGTGAACTGAAAGAGGCTCTGCCTGACTGGCGGATAACGGTGGGTCCTCGGGAAGCCAGCCGGGTGCCTCAGTTTTTGAGGGAATGGAATTTACAGCAAAATGACGCGAACTAAAGGAAGCGAAGCATGAAGTGTATCGGGGAAAATCTCAATGTCATGCAAAAGAGCCTTAATCAGGCCTTTCAGGAACGCAATCCCGGCCCGGTGCAGGAGATGGCCCGGCAGCAGCAGCGGGCGGGCATGGCCTGGATAGATGTGAACCTGGGCCCGGCCCGCAAAAACGGTCCGGAGCTGATGGACTGGCTGGTGCGGACTATCCAGGAAGCGGTGGATTTGCCCCTGTCTCTGGACACTTCCAATATTGAGGCCATGGAGGCGGGTCTGGCCGCGCATAAAGGCCGGGCCCTGATTAATTCCATCATGGCCCGGCCGGAGCGCTATAATGCCATGCTGCCTCTGGTCACCCGCTATGACGCGGATATGATAGCCCTGCTCTGGGGTCCGGAAGGATTGCCCAGAGATGAAAATGAGCGCGCCGCCTGGGCGGTGGAGCTGATTTACGCGGCCAATGAGATGGGCATAGACAATCAGCGTATTTATGTTGATCCCATCATAACTCCTCTGAATATCCAGCAGGACCAGTTGCCGGCGGTGCTGCGCTTTATGGCCATGCTGCCGGAAATAGCCCCGGGAACGCGCTCGGTGGGCGGGCTTTCCAATTTAAGCAATGGCACCCCCTGGCGCGAGCCTTTGAATCAGACATATCTTGCCATGCTTAAAAGAGCGGGCATGTACAGCGCTATTTTGGATTACAAAGACCGGCTGCTCATAGATATTGCCGCGGGTAAACGCCCTGATATTGAACAGGTGGTGGTAGCGGTGGAGGATGGCTCTCTGACCTCGCCGCAAGAGGTGGAGGAGAATCTGCGCGTATTCGCGCGCGCGGCCAGGGTCATCCTGGGGCACAGCCTTTATTCCGATTCCTGGATGAAATTAGAATAGCAGATCCTGAAAAAGCCGAAGCTTAACTTCAGAATTGACTGGAATAGCGCGGGCAGCGCTCCCAATGCGAAGCGTTTTGTGAAATCCAATCATTTCCCTTTGCTCACGGAGGTTTCATATGCGGCTGAAAAATATTATTTTGTTGCTCCTGGCCTTGTCCGGCTGCGCCGGTTCGGGAACGCAGGTGATGATGGGCAGAGACATCAATTTGCCCGCCGCGGGGGGCAGCGCCGTTTTCCTGGAGGTCTATAACAACAGCGTTGCTCCTCTGGACAATCTGCGGGATTTGCTGGCCGGGCGCTTACGCCAGCAGGGCTATCAGGTACTGGAAACCCTTGATCAGGCTCATTACTATGTGCAGCTTGACGTGGTGGAGTTTGGCCTTTCCACGGAAATCAGCCAATCCCCCATTATTCCCGGCATCGGGATCGGGCTGGGCAGCTGGGGGGGCATAGGCTTAGGGCTGGGGGCAAGCCTGCCCGGCCTTTTCAGCCGTCAGAGTTCCCGCTATACCATGTATGCCTATCTGCGCATTGAAGAAATGCGGAATCAGGCGGGGACAATGCATGAATCCAGCCTGGTCAGCCTCAGCGAGAGCGCGACTTTTGAAGAAGGAGTGGTTTCCACCCGCGACGCCATGCTGGATCGGATCATGGCGTTGTTTAAATCAGCAGATTAACCCGGATAGTGATTGGTTACTCAAAATAATCCGCCCTCAAGCTAAAGCGGCAATCTGTTTTACTTCGCGCGCCTTTTCTCTGGCCGAAGCCAGAGAAAAGGCGCGTTCGTCCCCGCTCAAAACTTTTATTCCTGAACAATTCCGCGGGCAAAGACCCGGCTCAAGCTGTCCAGGGTCTGGGCGCCGGGGCTGACCAGGCCTTGACCCAGGGCGAAAAAGCCGCAGCTGAGGCTTAAAATGCTCAAAGCCAGATCGGCGGCATTTTCCCGCCATGCCGTCTCTTTGCAGGCGGGGCGGATCACCTCCGCCAATTTTTCCAGATGCCGGGTAAAGATCTGTTTAATCTCGCCGCCCTCCGCTCCGGAACGGACCGCCAAACCCTGGACAAGTAAAGAAGCCACTTCCGGACGCAATTGGAAGTAACGCAGATACACTCCGCCCACATTGGCCAGCCCCACTCCGGGGTCAGGCTGACTGAGCGGGCTTAAGCGCCGGCTCAGATCATTGAGCCAGTAGTCCAGCGATTGAAATACAAAATCATCTTTATTTTTAAAAATATTAAAGAATGTCCCCTTGCCCACCCCGGCCGCGCCGGTTATTTCCTCCACTGGACAGTTGGAAATTCCCTTTTCCGCCATTAACTTGGCGCCCATATCAATAAGCTTGCGTTTAAGCTGCTGATGCCGTTGCTGGGTGCGTGAACTGGCTCCTTCCATTTTTTAACCTGCTCAAACCGGACGGCTAATACTGATCCAGATCGATAATCAACGGGTCAACCTTGAATTTACCAGCAATAGCCTGCAGACTTTCCCTGGCCTGATCATAAGCGGTGAACGGACCCACCAGGACATAATACCGGACTTTGTCATCCAGGCGCGGGCGCTCTTCCACCCAGGCGGCATAGCCGGCCAGGGAAAGAGTTTCCGCCAAACGGTTGGATTGGACGGGACCGACGAAAACGCCCACCTGCACCGCGTAATGGGAGGGGGAAACCGCAGCCGCCCAAGGAGCGCTTTGCAGAGACAGGCCCAAACCTAAAATAATTAACCAGACTGGATAATTAAGAATTGATCGAACCCAGCGGGGGCGGCATGTGACAATTAATTTCAATAAACTGACCTTTGTGGGTACAAAAAGCAATGAACCGCAACCGCTGCGTTTTTCGTAACCGGATGTTTTGTTGGTCTTAATAATAACAGATTGTACGAAAAATATCTTTTTAAATTCCTGCTCTTCCCCTGCTTCTTCCCCGGCTCTGCAACCCGTTTTAAGCTCCGCCGCCAGTTCAGACCAAAAGGCAGACAGCGCCCAGCCACAGGCTCATTTCCAAAAGCAGCCACTGCCCGGCGGTCAGAAAAAGCGCCCGCCGGGGGATTATCCATTGCCACAGATTTAGGGCCAGCCAAGGGGCGAAAAGGGCCGGACTTAAAAGCAAGGGCCAGCCTGTCAGGCATAAAGGAGCCATAATCAGGCCCAGGCCGGATAAAAGGCTCAACAAATTGAGTAGCATCCTGGTATGGCGCGGGCCCAGAATAATGGGTACGGTCTCCTGGCCTATAAAGAGATCTCCTTGCATGTTGCACAGATCGGAGAGGGAATTTCTGGTAAACATAAGAGTCATGACATAGAGAAGCGCCGCCGCCGGCAGACCCCGGCCGCTACCGGAAGCGGCGTCCAGATAAGCCGGCAGCGCTGGCAAAAGAGCGCAGGCCACGCCCCAGGCCAAGACCGTGTTAACGGTTTTGGAGCCGGGCAGGGAACGCAGACGGGCCACAAACCCATGTTGGGGCAGGGAATAAATAATGCCCAGACCCATCATGGCCAGCAGGCAGAAAAAGGAAGGCAGGCCCGCCAGAAAAGACAGAAGCAGAGCGCCCGCGGCGCCGGCCCCGGCCAGGGGCCAGAGAATTTTGCGATGGCGGTAGAGGAAAATGCTCTGCTCCGGGTCACTATACTGATCGGCCTGACTGCGCCACAAACGGTTGCCCAGATGCATGGCCAGCACAAAACAGAAGGCCATGGCGGCAGGAAGCCAGGCCGGGATCAGACCTTGTATGCGCATGGCCGCCATGGTCAGGGCGGCCGCGCCCAGGCCCAGAGCCGCCTGACTGCGCAGCAGAAAAACTGTCAACGCCCGGCCCGCCCTTGACCCCAGGGAAGGCGTCCGCCCCGGCAGGTCTTCAAGCCGGCGGATAATTTTTTTTATCATCCAATTGGGAGTGCTGGCTCCGGCGGTTACGCCAACGGTATTAAGGCCCGCCAATTGCCCGCGGGGAAGATCGCCTTCATCTTCCACCAGAAAGGCCGGCGTTCCGTTTTTCGCGGCCAGATCGGCCAGGCGCAGGCTGTTGGCGCTCTGCCGCCCTCCTACCACCACCACCGCGTCCACTTCCCGCGCCATTTTTATAACTTCATCCTGGCGTTTGCGGGTGGCCGAACAAATAGTCTGGTAAACGCGCACTTCCCCGAAACGCGCTTGCAAGGCAGCGCACACCTGCTGGAAGTTCTCCTGATTTTGGGTGGTCTGAGCCACTGCCACCAAATTGTGCAGGCCGGCGGGCAGGCTGGCCGCTTCCGCGGGCGAACCCACCACATAACCCCGCCTGTGGCGGAGCCGTTCCGCCGGCTTTTGCCGTAAAAATTCCCGGCGGCGAAAAACAGGAGAGGGGAGAGAGAAATTTTTATCCTTAAGCCGCCCCTTGGCGCCCAATATCCTCTTTACTTTTGGGCTTAAACCGGGAACCCGGGCATGAGCCAGCAGGCCCACCACTTCGGGATGGGCGGCATCCCCGACAATGATGACCGAAGCCCCCCGCAAGGCGGATTGGGCTATAATCTGCTGTACCCGGATAACCCGGGCGCAGGTGCCGTCGATAAGCCGGCTGAAGCCGGCGGCTTTAAGTTTGGTTTTAGTTTCCGGAGGCACGCCGTGGGCGCGGATAATTACTGTTCCTCCGCTAACCGTTTGCGGAGGAGGGATTTTCTCCAGCACCCGGATCCCCCTTTTCTGTAACAGTTGCATCACCTGGGGATTATGAATAAGGGGGCCATAGCTATAGATAGGCTTTTCACTCTTGTTTAAGGAAGTTAAAGCCAGTTCCATGGCCCGGCGCACTCCCATGCAGAATCCGGCGGTAGCGGCCAGGCTCAGGCGCATAATTTCTCCGGGGCGTAAAAAAAATTATCCGCCAAACGAAGAAGCTCGGACAGATCCTTGCACATTCCCGCCCGGCGGCGCAAGGCGCCAATCCCGGGCTTGCCTCCCCCCCGCCACATGATAAACTGGCGCACCAGATGGAGCGCCAGGCCGGGCCCGTCCAGGCGAAGCGCCAGAGAAGCCTGGGCATGCAAATCAAGGCGTATTTCCTCTAATGAAGGTTCGGGAAAAGCATGCCCTTCGCGCAGGGCCCTGGCCCGGGCGAAGATATAGGGATCGGCCAGAGCCGCGCGGCCAATCATCACGCCGTCGCAGCCGGTCTGAGCCAGCATGGCCACAGCGTCATCCGCGCTTTTCACGTCCCCGTTGCCCACTACCGGCACGGCCGCCCGCTTTTTCAGCCAGGCAATGGCCGGCCAGCAGGCCCGGCCGCCGTATCCCTGGGCCACGGTACGGGCATGGAGGCAGATGGCCGCCAGAGGCGCATCCTCCAGAAAAGACATTATCCTCTCCAGATCATTGTGCTTATAGCCCAGACGGATTTTTACCGTAACCGCCTGCCCAAAACCCTGAGCCGCCGCTTCCAGCACCTGGCGGGCCAGATCCGGGGTATCCAGCAAAGCGGATCCGGCCCCCTGACGGCGGACTTTACGCACCGGGCAGCCCATGTTTATATCCAAAAGCCCATAGCCCCGCTTCCTTGCCCAGGCCGCGGCTTTTCCCATGGCCGCGGGATCGGCCCCGAACAATTGCAATGCCAAGGGAGCTTCCTCTTCCAGGGTGCGGGTCAGGCGCAAAGTCTGAGGCTGCTGGCGGATAAGCCCGGCGCTTGATATCATTTCAGAATATACTAAAGAGGCGCCGCCTTTTTTGAGGGTGAGGCGGAAAGGAAGATTGCTCACCCCGGCCAGAGGGGCGGCCACAAAAGGAGAAATTAACTCTAAACCAGCCAGCAGCATAATGGGCAATTGTACCTAAAGCGGCCGGGATGAGCCAGTGCCAACACCAAGGACAAAAATCGGGACTGTAATATGAAGCAACCGCCTTCCGCCCTTTTCGGGCCGGTACCCAGCCGCCGCCTAGGCTTGAGCTTGGGCATAGACCCGCTTGATTTTAAAACCTGCTCCCTGGACTGCGTCTATTGCGAGCTGGGCCTTACTACCCGTCTTACCGGCCGGCGCGGCCGCTGGCGCGATTACCGCCAGATTCTGACTCAGGTTAAGAACTGTCTCTCGCAAATGAAACGCATACCCGACAGCCTGACGGTAAGCGGTTCCGGCGAGCCTACCCTGCATCTGGATCTGGGGGCTTTGCTGGAAGGCCTGGGCCAGTTAAGCCCGGCCCGGCGGACGGTGATCACCAATTCCACCTTGCTTCATTTACCCCAGGTACGCCGGGATCTGGGCAAAGCTGATTTGCTGATGCCCAGTCTGGACGCGCTGAGTCCGCCGGTTTTCGCGGCTCTCAACCGCCCGGCGCCTGATTTGAACCCGCAAAAAATGCTGCGCGGGCTCATGGACTTGCGACAGGAATTTTCCGGTCCCATTTGGCTGGAAATATTGCTGGTGGCCGGGATCAATGACCAGGAAGAAGAATTGGACAAACTGCGCCGGGCCGCGGCCGATCTGCGGCCGGATCTGGTGCAGCTCAATACTATTGTCCGCCCCCCGGCCCTGGCCGCTTACGCTCCGGTGAGCGCCCCCCGCCTGGCCGCTTTGGCGGCCGGCTTTGATCCTCCCGCCGTTGTCATTTCTCCCCCCCAGGCCCCAAACAGTCCGCGGGAAGAAGCCGGGAATGAGGCGGAAGACGTCATTATCCGGACTGTCAGAATGCGGCCCTGTACCGGCCGGGATCTGCTTAATGTCACCGGCCTGAACCGGATCCTTTTGCAAAGCTCCTTGCGCCGCCTCCTGGCCCAGGGGGCGATAGAAATTCAGGACTATGCCGGCCGCCGTTATTATCGGGGCAAAATATGAAGAAAAAAATCAAAATCAAAGCCCTCATTCTGGACTTCGACGGCACCATGGCCACTCCCTCAACTCTGGATTTTGACGGTATTAACCAGACCCTCTCCCTTAATCTGCGCCAAAAAGGGCTGCTCTGGCCGGAACAGGGCTATCTGCTGGAACGAATCCGTATTTTATATGAAACCCTGCCCCGCGCTTGGGGAGAGGAGAAAAGCAATGCCCTGTTGCGGGAAATAAAAGCCTATATAATGAGCCGGGAAATGGAAGCGGCCAGAGAAAGCCGCCTGTTCAGCTTCACCCCGAAGGTGCTTGCCCAGGCCCAGGCAATGGGCCTGAGTCTGGCTATTGCCAGCCGCAACTGCGGGCCGGCCATTTTGTCGGTCTTTCCCGAAGCCCGCAATTATGTCCTCCTGTCCAGAGAAAAGGTGACTCAGATCAAGCCTCACCCCGGTCATTTCCGGGAAGCGGCCCGGCTTATGGGAGTGGATATAGACGCCTGCGCCGCCGCCGGCGATCATGTCATGGATATGGAGGCGGCCGCGGCGGCCGGCTGTCTGGGAGTGGGAGTTCTGAGCGGTTTGAGCAGCGCCGGGGAATTGCGGGAAGGAGGCGCGGATATTATTGTCGCCGGGCTGGCCCAGTTACTGCCAATCCTGGCGGAAAAAGGCTATCTGGCTTAAAGCCAGAAAAATGGACTCCGAAAAACCGCCCAAATCACCCTTAAACCGGCTAAAGGCAAACTCTTTTTGCGGAAAGTATGGGCTTATGATTATTTCCCTGCGCCTGCGTATATTTCTGTATTCTCTTTTCTGTCTGGCCCTGATGGGAAGCGGCCTTCTCCTGGTTTTACAGCCCTGGCTGGAAGAGCGGAATGAAGAGACGATTTATCAGCGGCTGAAAACCGCTTCCGCTTTGAGCATTAAAACAGCAGCCCGCCACGAAGGCGATGATTGGCATGATTTGGTGCGGGAACTGAGTCAGGCCTGCGCCTGCCGGGTCTCTGTCATCACTAGCCAGGGACGGCTGCTGGCCGACTCTCTTTTACATCCCGATGATTTTGCTCACCAGGAAGATCACGGGCAAAGAAAGGAAATCGTGGAAGCCCTGCTTACCGGCCTGGGCAGCAGCCTGCGCCACAGCAGTTCTCTGGCGGAAAGACAGCTTTATCTGGCCCAGCCGCTGCCGGAGAGGGAAATTGTCCTGCGCTTTTCCTCCGCTCCGCCCGCGCGGCCTTTGGCTCTTCTGCCCTGGCCGGACTTGCTGCTCCTGCTGGGGGGCGGTATCCTGCTGCTGTTTCTCAGCGCCCGCCTCCTGGCTGGGCGCTATGAGCGGCCGGTGCGGGAAATAGCCGCTTCTCTGCCCGATCTTGCCCAGGGCCAGGCTACTTTCCTCTGGCGCGCCCTCAAATACGATCCGGATATAGCCCGTCTGGGCCAAGGCCTGGAAGCCGCCGCCCAGGCCATAAAAGATAAATTTCATAAACTCGGACAGGACGCCATGCGCCTGCAGAGTCTTTTGCAGGGTATGGCGGAACCGGTTTTGGCGGTAAACCAGGATAAGCGTATAAGCCTTTGCAATCAGGCGGCGGAAAGACTGCTGGGGACGGATATCCTGGGGCGGAACACGGCTTCGGTCATCCGCAGCGCGGAACTGCCGGCCGCCCTGCACCGGGCGGCCCGGGAAAAAGAGGCGGTGCGCGAAGAAATTTTTCTGCCGGGCGGGCAGGTGTGGGAAGCGGTGTGTTCTCCCTTGCCGGAAACAGCCGGCTTGGCCGAAGTGGTGGTTATTTTGCATAATATTACCCAGGCCAAACAATTGGAAAATATTCGCCGGGATTTTGTGGCCAATTTTTCTCATGAACTGCGCACCCCTCTGGCGGTAATTCAGGCCGCCCAGGAGACCCTAAGCGGCTTCTTCACCAATGATGAGGGCAAGCGCTTTCTGGACAGCATTGCCCGGCAAACAGCCCGCCTGCAGGCGATCCTGGATGATTTGCTCAAACTGGCCCGTTTGGAATCGCCCGAGTGGCTGACCGCGCCCCACCAACCGGTTGCCGTGGCCCGGCTTATCCATGAAGCCGGCCGGGCTTTGGAAGAAAAAGCCAGGGCCGCCCAGGTGACTGTAGTGATTGAGCCGCTGCCGGATATAATTATCCAGGCGGAAGCTCATACTCTGGAGCAGGCGCTCGTCAATTTATTGGATAACGCGGTTAAATACAGCCCTGCCGGAGGCCGGGTGTTTGTGCGCGCCGGCCGAAGCGAAGGCCGGCTGGAGATCGCGGTGGAAGACAGCGGCCCCGGCATCGCTCCGGAACATCAGGAGCGCATTTTTGAGCGTTTTTACCGGGTTGACAAAAGCCGGGCCAGTTTGCCGGGCAGCACCGGCCTAGGCCTGGCCATTGCCCGGCACGCGGCCCGACTGCATGGCGGGGAAGTGAAATTAAAAAGCCGGCTTAACCGGGGCAGCGTTTTTTATCTAATTGTGCCTCTGGCGAAAGACGCGGATCGGGAGGATGGTCAACTTGAAAACTAACGCCCGGATACTGATCGTGGAAGACGATCCTGATTTGAGCGATCTGCTCAACTACAATCTCCGCAACAGCGGTTTTGAATGCAAACTTATTCCTGACGGCCTGCAGGCCCATGCCTGGCTCAAGAACAATACACCGGATTTGATCCTGTTGGATTTAATGCTGCCCGGCATGGACGGGCTGGAACTGAGCCGGCGCCTGCGCCAGGACAAAAAAGACATTCCCCTGATCATGCTGACCGCCAAATCCGAGGAAGTGGACAAAGTGGTGGGCCTGGAACTGGGAGCTGACGACTATGTGACCAAACCGTTCAACATGCGGGAACTCATATTGCGGGTCAAGGCGGTGCTGCGGCGGGGACGGGCCGAGCATGAACTGCCGCCGGAGCGTTCCTGGGGGCGTCTGCGCATTGACGAACAGGCGCATCAGGCCTGGCTGGACGATAAACCGCTGGAACTCACCGCCACTGAATTTGCTCTGCTCCTGTTTTTATCCTCCCGCCCGGGACGGGTGCAAACCAGGGAACATTTACTGGAGCAGGTGTGGGGCTACGCCAATCCCGGCTACGCCCGCACCGTGGACACTCATATGCGCCGCCTGCGCCAGAAACTGGAACCAATTCAGGACTGCCTGGAGACCATGCGCGGGGTGGGCTACCGCTTTAATCCCGACCCGGCCAGGCAGACGTGAACCCCAAGGGGTTCAAATGGAATTAATGGCCGCGCCGGTATTGGCGCACGTTCTTCAAGTGATCCTCATGCCTGACCGTGAAGTTATGGCTGCCGTCCCTTTTATCGCTGGCGACAAAATACAGGTAATTAGTTTCCGCCGGCTGTAACGCGGCGGCCAGACTGGCCCGGCCCGGAGAGCAGATAGGGCCTGGAGGCAGGCCGGGGCGGGTGTAAGTATTATAGGGGTGATCCGTTTGCAGCAGGCGCCGGGAAATCGCTCCCTGATGGCCGGTTCCGTAGAGTACGGTGGGATCCGCCTGCAAAGGCATGCCCAGGCGCAGGCGGTTATGATAAACCGCGCTCACTAAAGGCCGTTCCTCATCCAGGCCGGTTTCTTTCTCAATAATACTGGCCAGAGTGAGCAACTGATGGCGGTTGAGAGCAAGATCTCCCTGATAAGGGGGCAGATCTTCCCATACCTGCCGGAATCGCTCCGCCAGACGGGTCAGCACTCCCCTGGCGTCGCCCGGCTGGCTGGTGAAAAAATAGGTGTCAGGAAAAATATAACCTTCCAGGCTGTCCGCGCTCAGGCCCAGAGAGGCGAGGAAGTCTCTGTCCCCGGCCAGACGGCGCCCTTCTTCCTCGGTCAGGATAATCAGTTCCCCGCCGCCGGGTTTGCTTAAGGGCTGGGCCAGGCGGCCGATAATCTGTTCCAGGTTAAATCCTTCCGGCAGAACCACCCGGTACAAAAGGCTGCGGCCTTCCAGCATAACCGTAACCAGTTCCCAGGCGCTGGCGCCCGGCCTGATGCTGTATTCTCCGGCTTTTAAACCGCTCTCCGCCCCGCGCAGCCAGACGGCCAGCCGGAAGGCATATTCGCTGTCCAGCAAACCGGCCTGACGCAGATCCGCGGCAATACGCCCCGCTCCGCTGCCTTTGCTGACCGGAAAAATAATTTCATCATCCCTCTCCGCCGCGGCGGGGAGATTGAGCCAGCGCCAGCCCGCCCCGGCCGTCAGAAGGCCGAGCAGCAACACGCCTCCCAGGATGAATTTTACGGCTCTCAGCTTTAAGTTAAGCGGCCTGGCAGGGGAGTGCGGCTGAGACATGTGTTCTCTCTTTTTTTATTCAAACGCCAGCGTTGGAAGCCCAAAGATCCTCCGCCAAAGGCCCGGACCGGAAATAACGTTCCATGATGAGGGCGGCGGCCAGTTTATCCACCGCCCGCCGCCGCCGCTTGCGGCTAAGGTCAGCGGCCAGCAGAAACTCGGTGGCTTCCCTGGTGGTTTCCCATTCATCCACAAAGGCCACCGGCAAACAGGACGCCCGGCCCAGACGGGCGGCAAAAGCCAAAATCTTTTTCGCCATCAGGCTTAAGCGGTCGTCCGCCTGCCGGGGAAGGCCGACCACCCACAGACAGGCTTCTTCTTCCAGGGCTATTGTCTTCAAGGCTTGAATATCCCTGTCCCGTCCCTGGCGCGCCAAGACACATTTGGGCAGGGCCAGGGCCAGATCCGGCCGGCCCAGAGCCACGCCAATGCGTTCCTCTCCCACGTCCAGGGCAAGAATCACATTCACAGTTCCCCCCGGCTACAGGTTGTGGCTGGAACGGCTGAGTTCTCTGCTGCGCTGGGCGGCGGCGTTTATCGCCTCCATGATTATGCCTCTCATTCCCGCTTTTTCCATTACCGCCAAGCCATTGATAGTGGTGCCTCCGGAGGAGGTTACCATGCTTTTCAGAACGGCCGGGTGTTCGTTGCGTTCCAGCATGAGATGGCAGGCTCCCAGCATGGTATTGGCGGTCAGCACGGTGGCTGTCTGGCGGTCAAGGCCCTGCTGCACCGCGCCGTCAATCATGGCTTCTATGATAAGAAACATGTAGGCCATGCCGCTGGCTGAAACCGCGGTTACCGCGTCCATGTGTTTTTCCGGCACCACTACCGTGGCGCCCACAGAGGCAAAAAGGTCCTGAGCCAGTTTGAGCTGTTCAGGATTAGTGCTGGATCCGGGAGTAAGGACGCTGATGCCCTGGCGGGCCAGAATACCGGTATTGGACATGACCCGCATAATGGGCTGGCCCAAAGGCAGGCTGGCGGCCAGAGTGGCCAGAGTGACTCCGGCGGCCAGACTGATGACCAGGGTTTTGGAAGAAAGCAGGTCCAGGCAGGCGTTGAGCGAAGACACCACATCCTGGGGTTTTACCGCCAGCACCATGATATCCAGGGAAGTGGAGGTCTCCAGGCGGGAAAAAATGGTCAGCCCCTGCAAGTCCTCTTCCCGCCGCAGGATATCTAAGCGGTTTATATCTTTTTCAATCAGCACTATCTTTTCGTGAGACAGGCTGTTGGAGGCCAACAGTCCTTTTACCAGAGCGGTACCCATCATACCCCCCCCCAGCACAATCAAGCCACAATCTTTTAGCTGCAAAATCCGCCTCCTTTAAACACAGTTAATTTAGAGTGCATTTCATAAATCATTTTTCGAGGCTTGAGCAATTTGCCGGGCATGGCAATTTGCTCAAGCCTACCCGGTAAAAGTGTGATTAAAGCCAGGTATGCTTGCATAACAAACATTTTGCAAACACTTGTTATGAAATCGGCCCATTCGCGGCCCGCTTCAACCCGCATATTTTTAATATGCTGCAGGCCTCCCTTAAGGTGATTTATGCATACAGATTCTAAAAGTTTACCGCTGATCATAATTTATCGCAATAGGTTATTGGGTTATTCACTCCCCCGGCACCGGGGGGCGCTAAAAACCGCACGGACGCGGTTTTTAGGGAAGCGCTGATTAAATGGATTTTGCAAAAATGCCTTTTAGCAATTATGCGATTTGCGGTATTGGATTCTTAGGACAATTCCAGCAAAACGCGAAACGCGTTTTCAAGGAGCCACGGAATGACGGATGGAAAATCGCGTAAATTTTCACGGCCTTCCCGTCATTGCCAGTGGCACGCGTAAGCGTTTGATGCAATCCCCTTTCATTGCCCGCTTGGGTCAAAAACGCGGCTTAAAAATAAAAACCATGCTTTCCCGCCCTATCCGCCCTTTAAAGGTATTTTATTTTTAAGCCAAGCAGCCGGAAATCTGCCGTTTGCATCCGCCGGCTTAGGCTGCCAAAGCGTACATTTTTAAGCGTTACGATTTATTAAGCGTTCTTTTTTGAAAAAGGCGCTTCGGTTTTTTCAGGGCCGGTTAAATTAGAATAATCCAGTTGGCGGGCCTGATCATTTTAAGATAAATTTATCTTAGATCAGGGAATTAGAGTTATTATGACCTTTCAATTGAAAAAGAACAATGATAAAAACCAGAATCGGCAAATTAAGGCGGCGCTTAAAACAGGAAGGCCTGCCGGCCATTTTAATAACCGTCCCGGCCAACC
Source organism: Desulfarculales bacterium (assembly GCA_031267815.1). Lineage (GTDB taxonomy): Bacteria > Desulfobacterota > Desulfarculia > Desulfarculales > Desulfarculaceae > JAIRYI01. The sequence continues at coordinate 20,061 of JAIRYI010000014.1, forward strand.
GCTTTTATCTGTCCGCCTTCACTCCGGAAGACGGCCAGGCGGGAGAATCTTCGGGCGCTCTGCTGATAAGCCAGGACGCGGCTTTCCTCTTGACCGATTTCCGTTATAAATTGACCGCCCTGGCGGAAGCCGTCTATTATGAAATTCGTCTCTGTCCCGCCGGGCAGGCGCAGGAGCTGGCCGAACTCAGCCGGGATCTGGGTCTGAAAAAGCTGGCCCTGGAAGAAGGAGGGCTTCTGTTCAGTCAGTGGCGGCAACTGGAAAAAAACTTGCCCGGCCTGGAACTGGTTCCGGCCGGCGGGCTGGTGGAAGATCTGCGCCAGATAAAAGAAGGCGCTGAAATAGAGGCTATCCGCCGTAGCCTGGAACTGATGGAACAGGCCCTCATGCAAACAATGAGCCAGACAGCGGCGGGGCGCAGCGAGCGCGCTCTGGCGCTGGAACTGGAGCGCGCGGTGCAGGATCTGGGGGGCGACGGGTTGAGCTTTCCCGCCATTGTGGCCGGCGGCCCCCGCGGCGCCGAACCTCACGCTCAGGCCGGCGGGGATATCATCAGTCCGGATTCTCCTCTGGTGGTTGATGTGGGAGCGGCCCATAAAAAATACATGAGCGATATAACCCGCACCTATCTGGAACAGGGCCGGGAAGGGTTTAAATGGAAAGAGGTATATGCCACGGTCCGCCAGGCCCTGGAAACCGCCCTGGCCGGCATAAAGCCGGGCATGAGCGGGGCCCAGGCAGACGCTCTGGCCCGCCGGGTTATTGAAAAAAAAGGCTACGGCCCCAATTTCGGCCATTCCCTGGGCCATGGAGTGGGGCTGATGGTCCATGAGGCCCCCTCTCTTTCCCCCCGTTCCCGGCAGCAACTGCTTCCCGGCATGGTTTTTACTCTGGAACCGGGCATTTATATTCCCGGCTGGGGAGGCGTGCGCTTGGAACAGATGGTGGCTCTGGAAGAAACCGGCTGCCGCCTGCTCAACCGTTTGGATCATTTCTACAATGAATGAGCAATGCGTCCTGCACGCGGACATTGACGCCTATCTCCTCCACCTGGCCGCGGAGCGGGGTCTGGCCCGCCTGACGGTCAGTTCCTATGCCGAAGACCTTAACCACCTTAGCGCATATCTGATTGCCCAGGGAGTGAATTCCTGGCAGGAGGTGGATACCTTGCACGCTCTGGCCTATCTGGCGGCCAGCCAGGCTTCCGGTCTGGCCGCTTCCACCAGAGCCAGACGCTTATCCGCTTTCCGCGGTCTGATCAAGTTCATGCTGGCCCAGGGACGTTTGCCCAAGGACCCTTTGCATGAACTGAACGGGCCCGGCCAACCCAGCCATTTGCCGGAATTTTTGAGTAAAGAAGAGGTGCTGCGCCTGCTGGAGGCGCCTGATCCGGCCACTCCCCTGGGGAGCCGGGACCGGGCTCTGCTGGAGATCCTGTATGGAGCGGGCTTGCGGGTCAGCGAAGCCGCCGGCCTGGAAGTAAGCCAGGTGCAATTTCAGGTGGGCTGTCTCAGCGTACGGGGCAAAGGCGGCAAAGAGCGCCTGGTGCCGGTACACCAGACCGCGCTGGAATGTTTGCGCGCCTATATGGAGGGAGCGCGGCTGAATCTTCTGAACGGGCTGCGCCGGGAAACAGTGTTCGTCAACCGCCGCGGCGGGAGCTTAAGCCGCATGGGTATATGGAAAATAGTCAAAAAATACACCGTGCTGGCCTCTATCAGCACTCCGGTCTCCCCTCATTCCCTGCGCCATACCTTTGCCACCCATCTCCTGGAAGGCGGGGCCGACCTGCGCAGCCTGCAGCTCATGCTGGGGCACAGCGCCATCAGCACCACCCAGATTTACACCCATGTCAGCCAATCCCATTTAAGCCAGGTACACCGCAAATACCATCCCCGGGGATAAGCGCGCCGCCTCTCTGGCAATGACAGGGCAGCCCGGCCGCCGTTTACTCGCTCTTTTATTCAGACAAAACCGCTTCTGTTATTTTTCTCTCTTGACAAATAAATCCAAACCGGCCAAACTATACCAATAAAACATATCGGTTTAATATGTTTTGAAATGTGACCCCCCCTTTACGCCAATAAACAGCCCGCTCCGCTTGGCTGGCAAGAAGGGATAACAAGGTCTCTTTTCTGGCGATTCACGGATAACCACGAAAGGTAATTGAGGAATACATGGGAGCCAGTATTGAAATCAAAAGCGTGAGCAAAATTTTCCACGCTAGCGGTGAAAAAGGAAATACTACCGCCCTCGACAATATAAACGCCGCAATCACGCCCGGGGAATTCATTTCAATTCTGGGGGCCAGCGGATGCGGCAAGAGTACTTTGCTTCGAATCATAGCGGGGCTCGACAGCGCCACTTCCGGGTCCATATATTGCGGAGGAGAAGCCGTGGTCAGCCCTGATCCGCGCCGGGGTCTTGTCTTTCAGGAACACACCCTGTTCCCTTGGATGACCGTGCGCGGCAACATTGAATTTGCCCTGAAAGCCACCAATCAGTACCAGGAAAAACGCCAGGAGATCGCTCAATGGCTGCGTCTTGCCGATCTTGAAAGTTTTGCCGGCAGTTATCCCCACCAGCTCAGCGGAGGAATGCGCCAGCGGGCTGCTTTGGTCAGAACTTTGGCGGTGGCGCCGGACGTTGTGTTGCTTGACGAGCCGCTCGGCGCCCTTGACAACTTCACCCGTATGACCTTGCAGGACGAACTCATAAGGCTTTGGACGGAGCGCCGCAGCACCATGCTCATGGTCACCCACGATGTGGACGAAGCTATCTATCTCAGCCAGCGCGTCATATTGATGTCTCCCCGTCCCGGACGGGTCAAGGATATCCTCGATATTCCGATGGGTTATCCCCGCGACAGGGCCTCAGGATATTTTGCGGAACTGCGGATAAAAATTCTGAAACAACTGGAGTTTGCCAAAACCGTCCAGGAGGACTACACGATATGAAACATGATAGAAGCCGTTTGCAAATTGCCAGGGAAGGCAATTTGCAACAGATCTCGGATCGGCTTTACCGGAAAAGAGGATGCAAAATTCACCGCCAGGAAAGGATATAACCGTATGAAAAAGATAGTTTCCTCTGTAATGCTCACATTTTTACTGACCGCCGTCCTCATCGGATACGAATGGGGATATTATCAGGCCCGGGCTTGGGGCGGCCAACTGGAACAGACCGAATTTAATCTCGGCCATCTTAACTCAACCGCTCACCTGCTCGCCTTTGTCGCCGCGGAAGAGGGATTCTTTAAAGAAGAGGGCCTCGACGTTACCCTCACCCTCTTTGCCAGCGCCGGCGAACTTGCGGCCGGTCTTACCACCGGCAAACTGGACGTGGCCCTTATCGGCTCTGTCCCCACAATCGCCTTTCAAAGCCAGGGACAGCCGCTGACCATTTTCGGCGGCGCCATGACCAACGGGCACGGTTATGTGGTAAAGCCGAAATTTGTCGAGGGACTCAGCGACGATGAAATCGACATCACTGTTTTGAAGGGCTTGCGGGTGGCCACCACAAAACCCAGCGTGCAGGACCTTGAGCTGCAAATCCTTCTCAGGAAGGCAGGTCTCACCTATTCGACGGAGCCGGGTGAAGCGGATGTGACGGTAGTGTACTTTGACAGCCAGAAAGACGCCTACAACGCGATGCTGGGCGCGGAAATAGACGCTGTCAGCGTATACAGCCCTTATGCTTCACGGGCTATCAGCGAAGGCTACAAAGTGATCTACTACTGCGCCCATGAAGAAGAATTTCTGAATCAGCCCTGCTGCCGCCAGGTGGCCGAGTCGGCCGCGTTTTCTTCCAAGCCCAACGCCTACGCCGCTTTCGAGCGGGCCATGATCAAGGCTTACAAATTTTCTCAGGAAAACAGGGAAAAGACCATTGACGACGTCGCCAAATATATTCGGATCGACCGCAATCTTATCGAAACAGAAGTCTACGGCGGATACGCGTGGTCTGTGCCCGATCCTGACAGATTGGCAACTCTGGCGCTCAAGGCCAGCGTCGTCGAGTTCGGCTACACCAAAGATTACGACATCAATCCGCTTTACGACACAAAAACATATGAAAGCGCGCTGCGCAGCCTGATTGCGGAACACCCGGATGACGCGGTCTACGCGGAGCTTCTCAAACGTTTTGCCGACGCCAACTGAAGGCAAATCCATAATGGGGGCCGCCGCAAATTGCCATGGCCGGCAATTTGCGGCGGCATTTTCGCCAAGCTATAAGGGAAACTCGCATCCAAATGGCTATGAAAATAAAATGGCTGTGGCCTCACCTGCTGTTCGCGGGTTTTCTGCTGGTTTGTCTGTTGCCGGACAAGATAAAAGGGGACAGTTGCACCTTGTACGCTGTCGTTCTGGCCTCGGCGCTGGAGATTATCGCCATCGTGTCGGGAAAACGGAGGGTACTGAGGGATTTGATGTTCTTCATGCTCGCCCTCCTCATCATATGGACCCTGGCGACTTCGAAATTCAACCTGTTGCTGGAATTTCTTTTCGCGCCGCCCGGCAGGGTGCTGAGGCAGTTTATCCTGGATTACCAGGAATTGATTCGCCATATTGTCAGTTCCCTGGGCCTGATATTGAACGGCTGCGCGCTGGGCCTGATCGCGGCGATTCCGCTGGGGCTTTTCATCGGCTACAGCGCCAGAGTGGGCAAGACGGCGATGCTGATATCCAAATTTTTGTCGTCCATACCGCCCATCGTGTACATACCCTATGGAGTCGCCTTGCTGCCCACTTTCAGGAGCGTCAGCGTCATGGTCATTTTTTTGGCGACATTCTGGCCGGTGCTGTCCGGAACTGTCGCCGGAGTCATGTATACCGAAAAAAAATATCTGGAGGTGGCCAAAAATCTGGGCTGCGGCAAGTTCCGGACCTTGGCCCGGGTCGTATTGCCCAGCGCCTTGCCCCAGATATTTACAGGCTGCAACCAGGGGCTCTCGGTATCGTTCATTTTGCTGACTTCGGCGGAAATGATCGGCGCCAGAAACGGCATGGGCTTTTATGTAAATTATTTCTCGGATTTGGGCGACTATACCCGGACCATGACCGGCGTTTTTTTGATCGGAATTGTGATTAGCATAGTATACCTGGCAGTCGGCAGACTGCAGCGGTATATGCTTAAGTGGCAGATATAATACAGAATATATTGATAATGGGGAGGATATGAAAATGCCGGAAGGTAAATACTGGGCGCCTGAAATCGAAACTCTCCCGCGTAAGGAGCTGGAAGCGCTGCAGCTTGAGTCATTGCGGGAAGAGATTGCCCACGCTTACGCCAACAGCCCTTACTATAAGAGGTCCTTCGAGGCCGCCGGCTTGCAACCGGAGGCCATAAAATCGCTTGCGGATATCGCAAAGTTTCCGTTCATCGATAAAAAAACCCAGCGCGACACCCAGGGCGTCGGTTCGTTTCTCGGTGAACTGGCGGCGGTCCCGGAAAAAGACGTCGTTTTTGTGAGTACATCCAGCGGTTCTACGGGTATTCCGACCATGTCTCCGTTTACGAAACAGGATTTCGATGAATTTCAGGATGTGGAGAGCCGCTGGTTCTGGCAGGCGTCCATGCGCCCCAATGACAGGTATGTCCACGCCCTGAATTTTTCGCTCTATGTAGGCGGGCCGGACGTTATCGGCGCTCAGAATCTCGGCGCGCTTTGCATCTGGGGCGGAACCCTGCCCAGCGAAAGGCTGATTTTTATCCTGAAGGCATACCAGCCGACCTGTATTTGGACAAGCCCCAGTTATGCCTGGTATCTGGGCGAGACCTGCGTTAAAAACGGAATTGACCCCAGGAAAGATCTGTCGATCAGCAAAATTTTTGTGGCGGGCGAGATGGGGGGAAGCATAAGCGCGACCCGGAAAGCCATAGAAGACCTGTGGGGCGCCGAGTTGTTCGATTTCTACGGCCTGTCGGATATTTTCGGGGCCTGCGCCGCGCAATGCGAAGTCCATGACGGCCTGCATATTGCCGAGGATCATATCCTCGTGGAGACAGTCGATCTGACCACCGGCGCAATCCTTGAGCCGGGCCGGCGGGGTGAACTGGTATACACAACGCTCAGAAAAAAAGCCCGTCCCATGATACGTTTCCGCACGGGCGACATAGGCTGGATCGACTACACGCCCTGCCCCTGCGGGCGCACCCACGGGCGGATACACGTGGACGGCCGAAAAGACGACATGTTTATCGTCAGCGCCGTCAACGTGTATCCGAGCGATATCGAGTATGTCGTCCGGGCCCTGACGGAAGTTACCGGGGAATACCGGATACGCATCTATGAGCAGGATTTAACTTGCAAATACGAAGTGACCGTGGAAAACGCCGGCTCAAAGAGCGATGGGGAAGTCGCGGCAAGAGTGTCCAACGCCTTACGGGCCCGGGTTGGAGTCAAGCCGGCCCGGGTGATAGTCCTGCCGGACGGCGCAATTGAACGCAGCACCCACAAAGCCAGGCGGGTTGTGGATGAAAGAACGCGGACAGTTGCCCAGTAATAAATAATTCATCAATGAAAACAGAGACATCAATGAAAACAGAGAAAAAGAAGACCCTTCTGCGTCCGGGCCTCCATACCGGCGCCGCCAACGCATTCAGCGGACCGCTGACCGCGGAAATAAATGTAACTGAATCTGCAATAACCGCCATTACCGTCACCGAGGAAAGAGAAACCCTGGGCATCGGATCCGCGCTTACCGGAGAAGGATATGAAGGCGATACCCCCCTTGCGGTTATTCCCTCACGAATCATTGCCGCGCAATCTGTTTCCGTCCCCAAAGTCCCAGGAGCGGCGGTCACCTCATCCGCGCTCATAAGGGCGGTGAAAAAGGCGTTGCTGGCCGCGGGCGCCGATATTGATGAATGGACGGTAAAACCTGAGACCAAACCGCCCCAAACTTTAGTCGCCTTTGCCGATGTGGTTATAATAGGCGCGGGCGGGGCGGGCCTGATTGCCGCCATAGCCGCGGCCCAAAATGGTGCGGAATCTGTCCTGCTGCTTGAAAAAAACGGCGCCGCGGGCGGGGATCTGTTAATTGGCGGGGGAATATACAACTGCCCGGATGCTTATTTGCAGTCAAAAATCCGGATGACGCAGGCCAAAAGCATGATAATCGAGTCTGTTCTCAGCAAAAAACCGGTTTCCGAATTACACCGCCGCCTGCAGGACAAAGTTAAAGGGGAATGGGAAGAATTTAAAAAATCCGATAATAACTCGCTGTTTGACACCCCAAGCTGGTACGCGCTACAGACGTTTGACGGAGGAGACGAAATCGGCAACCTGGAACTGATTCAAATTATGTGTGACAATTCTGAGCCGGCATACCGCTGGATCAATTCCCTGGGAAGCGAATTTAATGATTACGTCACCCAAGGCGCCGGTTCTTTGTGGGAACGGACCCATTCATCCAGCAAAATACTGGGAACCGGCTTTATAAGCGCATATGTGAACAGCATTGCCCGGGAAAAACGAATAAAAATGGTTGTCAACACAAAGGCCAATGAACTGTTGATCAATGAAAACGGTGAGGTAAAGGGAGTTCGGGCCACAGATCCCGATGGAAACGAAAAATTGTATTATTCCCAAAGAGGCGTGATTCTCGCCACCGGCGGGTTCGCCGCAAATCCCCAAATGGTGTCTGAATATAATACTTCCGACAAATGGAAAGGGGTTGACTTGAGCAAGGTAAAAACGAGCAACCGATCTTCGTGTTCGCAGGGCGATGGAATCAAGATGGCGCTTCGCGCGGGCGCGGCCTTGACCCAAATGGAACATATCCAATTGATATATTTGGGCAACACCCGGTCGGGAGCGGTCAGCATGTATCCTCCCCGGTGTGTTAGCGGAACAGATCAGATCATGTTCATCAATAAAGACGGGCAAAGATTCGTTGCCGAAGACGGCAGAAGGGACGAAATCTGCCTGGCCGTTCTTTCCCAGCCGGACGGGTTTTTTTATGTGTTTGAATCAGGCGACGGCCATGCGCCCGATTTGGACAAGGACCTGACCGCAGACCGACATCCGCTTCGCGTTGCTGAAAAACTGGGTTATATTTTCACCGGGCAAACTTTGGATGAACTGGCGGAGAAAATTAATGTGGACAAAACCGTCTTAAAAAATACGGTACAGGAGTTTAACCGCGCCGCGGAAACAGGAAAAGACGCTTGGGGGCGGAAATTGTTTACGACAAAGTTCAGCCAGGGGCCTTATATCGCCACTCCCCGGAGCGCGGTTTTACACCATACCATGGGCGGCCTGGTAATTGACGCCTCATGCCGGGTTATTTCCGCCCAAGGGGAGATCATAAAAGGGCTGTATGCCGCGGGAGAAGTAACCGGGGCCATTCACGGGGCCAACCGTCTGGGAGGAAACGCGGTGGTGGATACCGTGGTGTTCGGAAAAATTGCGGGAGCGGCCATAGCCGCCGATTCTTCAGCGGACGGCGTCAGCGGGTGGGACTGAAGCCAGGCTCCAATTTATTGGCGTGATGACATTGGGGGCAGTAGGCCACTCCCAAAAGGCTGCTCATGAATACATGTTTGCAGCGCTCGCATACTATTTCCCGTTGCCGGGGCGGTTTTATGTCGGTTATGATCAGATTTCTGCGCTGCTGCTGGGAAGTCATATCCCCTCTTGAAAGTTGGTTGGTTTTTAAAATATTTTAACAGAACCTGTTGCATATTTAAATATGCGGGCGGCCAGCCTGCCGCCCGGAATTATCCAAACGCGGTCAAACCGCGGCCAGAGGTAATTTTTTATCCGCCCACAGCCGCAAAAACGGCATTGGCAAAAAACTGGGCAGCATGAAGCCCATGGCCAGAACGGTGGCGTCCTGGCCCAGAAAATGGCTTGCCGTGGCCGCGGCCAGGCCGAAGTTGCCAAGGCCCAGAACCAATACCCCGGTGGTGGCGGGCAGGCGCAAAAAGAAGCACAGGCTGAAAGCCACCCCGGAGGCGGCCAGCACTGCCCCGGAGGCCAGCAGAAATAAAAACAGGCTGTGGCAGAAATCCTGCAGCACGGCCCCGGCATAAGGGGCAATCAGGCTGCTGGCGGTAAAAAATACCATAAACCGGCCGATATAAGGCGCCGGCCGGGCAATGACTCCAAGCGCCCGGGGGGTGAAACGGCGCATGAGCAGCACCAGAAGAGAAGGACTCAGCACCGCCAGCGCCAGCATCAGAAACATATTGAACAGATTGAAAGCCACCTCCGCGCCCAGGCAGAGTTTGAGCAGAAAAGGCAAAGTAAAAGGCATGATCAGGGAAGTGAGCAGAACCACTTGCATTACTCTTACCACATTGCCCCCCAAAAACCCGGCCAGCATGGGCGCCATGACCGCGGTGGCCACGCCGCCTGCCATAATCATGCCCGCCGCCTGCTCCGGGGCCAGGGCCGCGGTCAGGGCCCAGAGAAAAAGCGGCATGACCATGACCTTGATTCCGCTCCACATGATCACCTCGCCCGCCTGAGACGGGCTTAAACGCAACAGAGCCTTAAGCCGCACCGGCAGAAAACTTATGAACTGGCCTATGGCCACAATGACAATGGCATAAGGAGAAACAGGGAGAAAAACTTCCGGCGCCAGCACCCCCGCGCCAAGCCCCAGCAGCGCGCACAGGATCATAAGGATGTCCAGAAAGTAGGACAAGCTGTTCAGCCCACAAAATGATAGGCCATGGTCTGCCCGCTGGCTATCAAGACCCCGTTTTCATCGCTGACCTTGACGTCCCATATGCTTAAGCGGCGTTTGATGCTGACCGGCCGGGCAACGGCATAGAGTTTGTTGTCTGCCGCGCCGGTGTTGAGAAAGTCCACCTTGCCCTGACATAAAATGGCTTTGTAGTCAAAGGCGTTGCAGGCAATGGCCGAAGCCTGGTCCACCAGGGCGTAAATAATGGTGCCATGCACCACCCCCAGGGCATTCAAATGGCGGGGTTCAGGGACAAGCTCCACCACCGCGCCTTCGCTGTCCAGTTTTTTTAATTTTATCCCTAACATACGGGCCACAGGATCATTACTTACCTTTTCCAGGGCATAATTGGACATTTTCTTCGCCTCCTTAATAAAAAAATTCAGGCCGCCTCGGCTGGCTTCAAGTGCGGGTGTTACAAATCTTTAACATGCTTTCCAAGCTACCGGCTCGCCCTGGCCCATCTTCGCCAGCACATTGAAGCTAATGCCCGCCGTTTTTTTCAGCGCCGATTATTGCGGCGCGGGAAAAAAGGCGGCGAATTCGGTGGCGGCGCGGGTAAAGCTGTCCTTGCTCTCCGCCGCCTCCAGCCATTGCTTCCCTTTGCCGGCGTGGGGCGCCAATTTAAGCCCCAGCAAGGTCAAAGCCCGGCAAAAGGGAGCGCGCGGGTCTAAATCCAGGGCCGGGGTTCCGCTGCGGGCGGATTCCCGCACAACTTCATCTTCAGGCAGAAAAGCCATGATTTCCACGTTCAGGCCCAGATCCTCATCCGCCCAGGCCTGCACCTGGCGGGCCTGAATAAATTCATCAATCGACCGCAGCCGGTTCAGCACCAATTTGGGCCGGATCCCGGCCAGGAGCGCGCGCGCCTGTTTTTCCGTATCCCCATCCAGGCTGGCCAGCAGGCTCAACATAGCCTGGCTGCCCGGCCCCCGGCTCCGTTCCCGGAAAAGGGCCAGAGCCGCGGCCAGCCCGCGGCTCTCCCGGCTTAAAGGGGTGAGAAGGCGGTAGACCATATTTTTATAGAAATTGAAGGCATTGAGTTCGGCGGCCTGTTCCGGGGTCATCACCAGCAGGGTAAAGGGAGTACTCAAAAAAAAATCAGTCACCGTCAGAGAACTGCCCGCCCCCAGATCCAGGAGGACGAAATCCTGGGACAGGCGGGATATATCCCGGAAAAGCTTGCGTTTGCGCTGAAATTTGGGATTGGCAGCATTGGGCAGGCAGGCGTCTCCGGGCACAAAATAAAGCCTGGGCTCGCGCACCGGCTTTATCAGGCCGGATAATTCATGCCCGCGCCCGGTCAGCAGCTCGCCCAGGCCGGGTTCCGAGTTGTCCAGGGCCAGCAGGTTATGCAAATCGGATCCGCCCAGATCCGCGTCAATGATAAGCGCGCTATGGCCCAGGCGGGCCATGACCATGCCCAGATTGGCGGTAATCACGGTCTTGCCTATGCCGCCTTTACCTCCGCCCACACTCAACACCAACGGCATCAGCGTGTCCACCCGCGCCACAGTTCCAAAAGGGGCCGATACCAGGCCGCGCTGGCCTGGGCCCGCAAGGAAATGCAGTCGCAGCGCACCCGCACCCCGTCTTGCAGGGTGTAGAGGCGTAAATTGAGCCCGGTGGTCAGATGTTCCAGCTGAAAAGAAATAGTAAAAGTCATGTATTGCCCGTCTCCGGCCAGGTCGTCCCCGCTCAGCAGGCTCTCCAGCAGTATTTCCCGGCCGTTGGCTATGGCCAGGCGCAGGAGCGGCCCCGTTGCCGGCGCGGAAGCAAGGCCGGTTATTTTGAGGCGAAAATCCGCCTGATAACCGCCGGCGGGCAGGGTCTCCTCTTCCGTCACAAGCAGCAAACCGGCGGACGCGCCGGGAGCGCTTTCCAGGCTGAGCCATCCCGGCGAGTTGTGGTCAATGACCGTGATTGCGCGGGAAGTGGCGTATTGCCTGGCGTCGTAAATGAAATCAATCTCCTGGTGAAGCGGCGCGCCCACCTGGGGCCGCCAGCTGGGATGGAGATCCGGAGCGCTGTGCTGGGTCAGGCGCAAAGGGCGGCCGTTAGTCTGCTGCAGCCAGACGTCATAGCGGCCGCTCTCTAAATCGCGCGTATATAAAGGCGCTTTGGCCCATACCAGCCCCGGCCCTCCCAGGGCGAAATCAGCCTGAATATTCCAGCCGTCCTCGCCGCTTAACTGTTGAATGCGGCCCTTATCCTCCCACATCCAGACGCCGGTGCCGGAATGGGATTCTTTCAGCATTTCCCTGATAAAGACAAGCGCTTTTGAATCCCTGCTCCAGCGGGCAAAGCTTCCATCGCCCAGGGCCGCGTAAATGCCGGTGCGGCCGTTTTGCGGGTCCAGGTCAAGCACAAAAAGCTGGCCCTGGCCCAGGCCGAACAAATTTTCATACAAATTAAATTCCGCCGCCAGACGGAGGCCGCTGGGAGACAGGCGCAGGCGGAACAGGCCGGGATGATGACGCAAAGCCGGCGGGAGGATTATGGGAACCGCCTCGCCGCCCAAAAGAGGGCGCAGGGAATAACCCTGATGCGGGTTATAGATCAGCATAAGTTCAGCGCCGCTCAGGCCGGCGAAACGTTCTTCCTGTCCCAGAGGGGACAAACAGCGCGGCCCGGCCATGTCCGGCTGGGCCACAAATATCTGCACCGGCCCGTTTTCGTCGCTGTGATAAATAAGACGGCGGCCGTTCTGAATAAATTCCGGGTCGGTATAATTGGCCGGGCCCAGGCTGAGGCGGCTTAAATTACTGCCGTCGGCGTTTACCCGGAACAGACGCCATTTGCCGTCGCGGCGCGAGGAGAACACCACTTCGCCCGCCACTTTACCTTGGGCCTGTTCCAGATCGCGGTGTTCGGCCGGGGTGAGATATAGAGGCTGCCCATAGGCCCCAAGGGAAGCCGGGGTGATCAGGATGAGCGCGGCCAGCAGGCTCAACGCCAGGGCGGCCCGGAGCGGACGGACGGAGGGCCTCTTGAAGACAAAGGCGCGGACAGGATGGATTATCATCCTTAACCCGGCAATATCACGCCGAAAAAATAAAAAAACACCGGGCATGAACATGAATGAGATCTCATCAAAAATGTGGCAAGCAGACCTGTAAGCCGAGTTCTGTTCCCATTTGTCAACGGGCGACGGCCATTAATCTAGGGCGCCGGTTGCCCGGCGTCTCCAGCGACCTACCCTGGGGCTTAAGCGGGCCGCTTTTAAATCGCCCCTCTATTTGGTCTTGCACCGGATGGGGTTTACCAGCCTTAAACGTCGCCGTTTAAGCTGGTGAGCTCTTACCTCACCTTTTCACCCTTGCCGGTAATCCCGGCGGTTTATTTTCTGTGGCACTTTCCGTGGGGTTTCCCCCCCCTGGCGGTTAGCCAGCATCTTGCCCTTGGTGCTCGGACTTTCCTCCCGCCTTTATGCCAGGCCGGCGGCCGTCCGGTCTGCTTGCCGTAACTATCAGATTTTATTTCCCCTGCGCCCCTTCATCCATGGCCTGGTTGGCCAGGGCGTCGGCCTGGTTGTTGCGGGCGCGGGGGATATGAATTATTTCCACTTCTCCAAGCTGTTGCAGCAAAGCCAGGGCCTGCTGATAAAGCGGTTTCAGGTGAAGGCTTTTCACTTTATAGATCCCGTTGAGCTGCCTTACCAGCAACTCGCTGTCCAACCTTACCAAAAGCCTGTCCGGTTTATACTCCGCCGCCGCCCCCAGCCCCATAATGAGGCCCTGGTATTCAGCCACGTTATTGGTGGTATGGCCCAGATACTGTTTCATCTCCCGGATGATTTCCCCGCTGGCGGAGCGCAATACCGCCCCCGCTCCCGCCGGACCCGGATTGCCCCGGCTGCCGCCGTCCGCTTCCAACACCAGCATCGCGTGTTTAAGCATGGAGACTTTCGTTATCCGCCCAATAAATAATCCGTTTGCAGGAAGGGCAGTGCATCAGCTTATCACCCCGCAGAAGTTCGTTGAACTGCTGGGGAGGAATCTGCATATGGCATACCCCGCAATTGCCTTTGCTGACCGGAGATATGCCCACTCCCTGGCGGCGGGAGCGGATAAAATTATATTCGCGGATAAGGACCTGATCCACCAGCGATTCCGTTTCCGCCCGGTTGGAGGTTATTTCCCGCAATATTTTAAGGGCCTCTTCCTGGCGCCGGGCCAGTTCCTCCCCGGCCGCGGCGTGGGCGGAGCGCCTGGCGTTAAAAGCCGCCTCCAGAGCGGCTGCCTTGGGTTCCAGGGCTTCCTGCTTTTCCATAATCTCCAGAATAATATCCTCATTGCTTTTGATTATGTCGCGCCCTTCGTCCAGTTCAGCGCCGGCGGCCCGGTGTTCACGCTGATTGGTGCTGCTCATGAGTTTGCTTTCCGCCTTACGCATCCTGAGTTTAACGGTTTCCGTCTCATCTTCCAGGGTTTTGCGCTGTCCCTTAAGGCGGGCCAGATCAGTGGAGAGTTTTTCAAATTCCATCCCCGCCTCTTTTTCCTCCTGGGCAAACTTTTCCAGTTTGCGGGGAATTTCCTCCATCTCTTTTTCCAATAAAAATACGGTTTTGTCCACTGCCTGAAGCTTGATCAAAAGGCGCATCTGTTCTAGCAAAATACCACTCCTTCTCAAACATTTAATAAAAACTTGAACAGGCTAAGGCCGTCAGAGCCATTGCCACATACTTTTAACCCTGGGTATGCGCACCCGGCAGCTCAAGCCGGCTCGCTTGAGTTCCCGGCCCAGGCGGCGCGCCCAAGGCTCCACCATCACCGCTTCGCTGGCGTAATGTCCCGCCAAAAACAGACAGATATTCAAATCAGAAGCCAGCGAAGCGCTGTGATGTCCGGACTCGCCGGTGACAAACACCTGAGCGCCGGCGGCGGCGGCGGCTTTTAAGCCCATGCCTCCGGATCCGCCCAGCACCGCCACCCGGCTGACCCGCTCCGGCAGCGGCCCGGCATACTGGGGCGCCGGGCAGGCAAGTTTTCGGGCCGCTTCCCGCAGAAAAACCTCGCCCGGTTCCGCTTCCGTCAAATCTCCCACCTGCCCCCAGCCAACGCCCGCCGGACGGTTGAGCAGGGGTATAATATCATAGGCTGGTTCCTCATAGGGATGAACCCGGTGAATAGCCGCCACCGCCGCCGCCAGGGCGGATTGAGGCAACATGACTTCCAGACGCGTTTCTTCCACCCGGCTTAAAGCGCCTCTGCGCCCCAGGCTGGGGTTGGCTTCCGGGCCGGGCCGGAACTGACCTGTCCCCCGGCCGGCAAAGGAACATTCCTGATAATGGCCCAGGCGTCCGGCGCCAGCGGCAAACAGAGCCTGACTGAGGGCCTGGGTCTGGCTGACCGGCACAAAGACGGCCAGCTTGAGCAGATGCCCGCCTTCCCGGGGCAGGAGGGGCTGTAAATTTTTCAGGCCCAGGCGTTCAGCCAGGGCATGACTGACCCCGCCCCAAGCCGCGTCCAAATTGGTATGGGCGGCAAATATATTGAGCCCGGCGGCGGCGGCTTTCAGCAAAGCGGCCTGGACAGGCTGGCCGCAACGAAGATTTTTAAGCGGCTCAAAGATGGGGGGATGGTGCAGGAGAAGCATTCGCGCCGGTTTACTCCCCGCCTTTTCCAACAGGGCCGCATCCGCCTCCAGGGCAACCCAGACTTCTTCCACTATAGCATCTTCGCGCCCGGCAAGCAGGCCCACGTTGTCCCAGGGCTCAGCCAGCCAAGAGGGCGCCCAATTTTCCATTATGTTAATAATATCATCAACTTTTGGACATGGTAAAGCCATAATGCTTCCATAGGGCCACGGGGGAGGAAGAAGTCAAAATAAACACCCGGAAAATGGGCCCACCTGGACTCGAACCAGGGACCGACCGGTTATGAGCCGGGGGCTCTAACCAACTGAGCTATGGGCCCGTGTAACTTCAAAGTAAAAAATTATATATGCCGGAACCTTTGAATGTCAAGAGTCCGGCGGGCCGGCCAGGATCTGCCTGCTTAAAGCCATAACCGGAGCCTGATCCCGCAAATCCCGGACCTGAGCGGCCAGCATATCATGCCCCCGGCCGCGCAAGGCCTGTTCCAGGCTCTCCCAGAAGACCTCCGCCTCCGGGGGGCGGGAAGAAGGCGGCTTGACTTCCGTGCCCCGCAGGCGGTTAAGCTCTTTATGGCCCAGTTCGGTGTAAAAGGCCAGCCATTTCTGGTTGAGCCAGAAGGCTCCCACCTGCCAGGCGGAGCGCATTTCCTGCACCAGATTCTCCATCTCACTTTGCGCAAAAGAGTTTTGGCGCATAAATTCCGCCAGATCCGCCATATTGCCTCCGGGCAGGCGCACCTGCCCGGAGGCGCTGTAAGCGCCCTGGCTTTCCAGAAAGGTGAGCAGGCAAAGCTTTAAATCCATAATTCCGCCATTAAAGTGAACACGCTCTAACCTCTAAACTGTATCGCGGATAAGGAAAAATGACCAGATGGAGGCCTGATGCATATTACAAATTTGCAACAGGCCTCAGATAGGAAAAAGGCCTCCGGAGCGGCAATGTCCTCCTCTGGCGCAACGCCCCGGCAGCGCCTTGCCCGGCGGCCACAGGGCAAAGCCGTTTTCCCGTCCAAATTTTCGCGATAAAAATTTTCTATTCTGAAGCTTGTCCGGTAAACTTAAGCCAGCCCGCGCCGCTTTGCCGCCAATTTTTCAGCGCGGTCAGGATCAAGGTGTTTTTATATTCGGAGGTTGGCCATGAAATCCGCAGTGAGTTCCTGTTTCCTCTTGACCATAGCGATTACCCTCTTCGCCTGCGTTCCCCAAGCGGTGCCTGAAGACCCGGCGCCCGCTCCCCGGCCCCAGGCCATCGCCGCTCCCGCGCCGCCGCCGGACCGCGCCGTCATCGCCGCCCCGCCCGCTTCGCAAAGGTCTTTGGGTGCCTTGGGTCTGAACGTAAACCCGCCCCAGGGCATGTGCTGGCCGGAAATTGACGGCCGCGACGCCCGGCTTTACGCCCGGATGAGCGAGGGCATGGAGAACTTGAGCCTGCAGCCGCTGGCGCTGGCCCTTTCCTGCGGACAGTTGGAGGCCTGGCGGGCCGGCCCGGACCGGCTTCCCTCTTCTTATGTGTTTGTGGCTCAGAAAATGGACGCCCGGGTGGGCGGGGGCGGCGCCGGCCAGGCCAAAGAGCGCTGGATCATGGTTCAGTCTCTGGGCGGCAATTTCGGGTTTTATCCTCAGGAACAATACGGGCGGATGGATTATCTCAAAACCCAGGCGGCCAAACTGGCTCCGGGGGAGATGATTCAGCTGGGAGAAATCCGCCGTGACGAAATGGCCTTATATACGGTGAGCCTGCGGCGGCCGGCAAGCGGCGGAGTGCAGTTTGTACTCAGCCAGTACAGCCAGCTCCGGGGGACTCCGGTAGTGATTTCCTGGCATCAGCCTTTAGAAGAAGTGGACTCGCTTTCCCGCCGGGTGCTGGCCTCTTCTTCCTGGCTGGCCCTCCTGGTCCGGCAGAGTGATGAACCGGCCTCCGCTTCGCCCGCGCCCGCCGGCAGAGTTGTGCCCGCTGCGGACGCCTCCCCCTCACCCGCCGGCAGAATTGCGCCCGCTGCGGATGAACCGGCCTCCGCCTCCCCTGCGCCCGCGCCCGCTGTCACCCCGTCCCCCCTCTCCCCGGCTTACGGAGACCGATCGGAAAGAAGAGCCGACGCCGGGCAGATAGCGGCGGAAAATCTTGTTGCCGCCCGCAGCGCGGCGGCCAGGCAAAAAGACGTCACCGGCTGGGAAAAGGCATCTTTTGGCCTCACTCTGGCCCAGCTGGGCCAGGCCTATGACCTGGACGAGGCCTGGCAGGAAGAAGTGCGCGGGCAGGCTTACTATCTCAAAGACAAATTCGCCGCTATTGGCGGCATGCAATTCAGAGTTTTGTTTGATTTCAGCGAAAGCCCTTTAGGCGAAGGCAATTTGGGCCGGATCATCTTCAGCAACACCACCGGCGGAGGCAGCCCGGCTTTCCAGAAATCATCTTTGCTCAATACCGTCAATTCCTGGTACGGCCTCCCCAGTCAGGATGACAGCCGGGCGGGCGGCCCAGTTCTCTGGCAGCGGGATTCCGGCCAGGCTTCCCTGCAAATGATTACCGGCGACGCCGGAACCGTCTGGCTGCTGGTGCTGGAAGCCAGGCAACCCTGAACAGAGGGCGTTGGCCCATGTTTTTTTGTTTTTTGTCCCTAAACCGGCGATACAAATTTCACAAACTTCTGGGGCCTATGGCGGCGCTTTTACTGCTTCCCGCCTCAGCCCAGGCTTTTATTCTGCCTGTGACCGTCCAGGGTGAAACCGCTCCCGCCAGGCTGGAATTCGGCCTGAGCCAGGCGGAATTGGCGCGTGCCTGGAACTTCCTTCCCTGGCCGGAAAAAGAGGACTCAGCCTCCCTTTTGCCGGTTGAGATTTTAAGCGCCGGGGAAATTGAACTGTTTGCCCGGCCTTTTCTCACCCGTTTTGTTTTTGAGCGGCCCCAGGCTGGGGGGCGGCTGATCGGCCTGCGCATGGTGCGTTGGGAAAAAGGGGCAAAGGATGAAACCGCCCTGACCGGATTTATCGCCGCCCTTAATGAAGTTCTGGGCGCGCGGGAAGAGCGGATTCAGGAAGAAGAAAACGATTCGCGCCTTTCTTCCTGGCGCTGGCCGGGCGTGTTTTTTTCCTGCCGCCAGGACGGGGCCGGCCAGACCTGGTATCTGAGCGTCTGGCCAACCTCCTCCTCCTTTGCCCCGGACTTTCTGCCCGAACTGCCTCTGGGGCGGAGCATGGCCCAACTGGAGCCGCTTTTGCAGCCGTATTTTGAACCGGGCCTGCCCTGGCCGGCCCGGCCTTTGCGGCAAAATCAGACCGGCCTGCTCACAAACGGCATTGCCTTGAGCCGCTCTCTGTTTTTATTCGCCGGCTATCGCCCCCAAGACGGGCTGACCGGAATATTGCTGATTTTTCCCGCCCTGCCCGCCAGCGCCTGGCAGGAAGCGGCTCTGGAAGATTTAAGGGAAGAACTCAGCCTCAGATACGGCCCCTGCCGCTCCGACGGGCCTGACCGCTACCGCTGGGAGAACAAAGGCGGCAGTTTAAGCCTGAGCCGTCAGGCTGACGGAAGTTGGCGGCTGTTGGGCCTGAGTTCCGCCGCGCCGGCGGACTTGCCCTCCGCGCCGGCGGACTTGCTGCCTCCGGGGGAGCGTGACCTCACCGGCTGGGATAAATTTCAATGGCATATGCCTCTGGACGCCGCCCTTGATTTATGCCCGCCCGGCGCCCGGACCGGGATGCTGGCCTACGGCCAGGAAAGGCGTTTTATTTTCAGCCGGACCCGCCTGAACAACCTGGACCACGGCTTGCGCCTTTCCTTCAACGGTCAGGGATTATATGAGATCATGCTGAGTTATGACGGCCCGGGCCGCGAGGGGGAAGGAGGAGAACAAGAGACGCTGCTTGAGCTGCGCCGGCTTTACGGTGATTTTGACTGGCGCCGCGAAGACGGCAACGAACAGATTTTTTGCTGGTCGCGGGCGGGCGGCTATCTTGAGTTCACAAATTTTAAAACTTCCGGGCGTGGCTGGCGCCTGGTATTCAGCGCCCGCTAAAGCTGATTTCTAAGAAAGGTATATTTTGTCCATCCGAACCGCTATTTTTTACGCCGCCGCCGGCCTGCTGTTTTTATCGTCCTGCGTCACAACTCCTCCCCCCGGCGAAGAACGGGCGCGGCTGACCGATTTCAGCCGGGAACTGGGCCAGCCCTTTACCGGGCTGGAAAGCGCCTATCAGCTTATTCCGCCCGCCTCCGGCTTTAATGAAGGCCGTAACTTGAGCCGCCTCCAACCGCCCTGTTATCTGGGAGGCCTGCCCTTTGAAACGGTGCTGATTTTTGACCGGCCCGGCCGGGATGGCAGCCTGCGGGGGGTGGAAGGCCTCTGCCGCCATCTGGACGCTTCCGACGCTCCCCTTCATCAGGCCCGGATGCTGGAAGATCTGAGCGCTTTATGGGGCGCCCCGGTTCAGAACGAAGGCTTGAGCTGGAGCTGGGACAGGGAGAATTTCACCGCCTCCCTGCTGGCTTCCCGGACAGAAGGGGTAAACGGCCGCCTGACCTGGGTGTTCAGCCTGGAAGAAAAATTCACCCCCCTTGCCTCTCCGTCCGCGCAAATCCTGTCAACTTTGGGGGGATGGGATAAAGCTCTGTTCGGCTCCACTCTGGCTGATCTGGAAAAAATCTATTCTCTGGGCCAGTTGGGGCGATCCCGCTTGAACGATAAACCGGCCGGCATGGTGGAAAATGAGATCATCTATCTGGGCTATCCCTTCAAGGCCGCTTTTTTCTTTGACCGCTTCACTCCCCAAGCCTCTCTGGTGGGCGTGGATCTGTATCTGCTGGAAGACACAGACCCTGAACAGTGGCGGCAGAAACGCCAGGCCGCGCTGGCGACCTTGAGCAAACTTTACGGCCGGCCCAGCGCCGGCAAAGACGGGCACCGTTTTATCTGGACCTGGAAAGACAGCAAGGGCAGCCTGACCTTTACCGACACCAGCAGAAACAGCCGCACCACCTGGCTGCTGTCTTTCCGGCCCGCTCCCGGCCGGGTTACCCCTCCCCCCGCCCTGGCCGCCCCCCGCACTCCCCAGGACATTGCCGGTTGGGCCAATGTGCGTTTCGGCATGAGTCCGGCCCAGATGGAATTGCTCTATACCGGCCAAAGCCCGGCCTTTACAGCCCTGGCCGGTTCCGGCTATGGCTTTGCGGATACGCTCCGTTTTGAAGACCTGGACTTCAAGGTTCTATTTTTATTTGACCGCCAGAGCCGCCCTCCCCGCCTGAGCCAGGTGGTTCTGAGCCGCCGGGCTTCCAACGAAGAGGAAGACAGCCTGGAAAAACGGCTGCGGCTGATGAATATGCTCACCGCCTGGTACGGCCCGCCCAGCCAGGATTTGCTGGAGGCGGAAGGAGGGGGTAAAGCGGTCTGGCAACGCCCTTCCGGATCTCTGGAATTCCACGATATGCCGGAAATAATGACCTGGGTGCTGAATTACCGCTCCATCCTGGACTGAGGCCGGCAGGCGGCCAGGGCGCGCGCGTCTTCCTGGCTTAAACGCACTTTTTTGAGTTCCACCTGCAGGTGATCCACCGCCCGGGGCAGGCGGGCCATTTCCTTGGGGCTGAGGCCCTGGGCCTGCAGCTCTTCCCCGTAGGGACTCAGCACCATGGCGTAGCTCTCCAAATGAAACCGGGCCTTGCGCCAGCCCAGACGCCAGAACCATTCGCAGTAATACTGCCAGCTGTTTTCGTTAAAAGCCCGCACATGGGTAGGGTCCTGCCAGGCCCCCAGGGACAGGTCATAGGGCACATAAATCCGCATAATCCCGCCCACGCGCAGGAGTTCCAGGCAGGAAGCCATCGCCGTCACCAGATTCTCAATATGTTCCAACACATCCAGGGCCAGAACCGTTTCAAAGGTGCCGGGATGAAGCACAATGGGGCCGAAGCGGCGGGTGGTAAAGGCGCGGACCGGCCCGGTGAAGAGGGGCTGGTTTAAATCAAAGACAATATCCGGGCCATATTCCGGATCAATATCCAGATTGAGGCACTTATCCCGGAATTTGGCCCCGCAGCCCAGGTTAAGTTTAAGGGGGTAACTCACCTTGCCCCCTTGCGCCTAAGAAAAAAGGCCAAGATCATTGGGAAACTGGGCCTGCAAAGCCTCTATTTTATCTTTGTGTTCGGGAAAACGGTGAGCGATGTTGTTGAGCATGCTCTTGGCCTCTTCCCACTGGCTGCGCACCATGTACAGTTTGGTGAGATTAAAGTGATAAATATAATTGTCCGGATCCAGGGAAACAGCCAGTTGCAGGGTTCTCAGCCCCGCGTCCAGCCAGCCGCCGCTCACCAGAGACGCGCCCAGGGAATTGTAAGCTTTGGCGTTGTGCGGATCCGCCTGCGCCCAGCGCCGATGGACGGCGCTGGCGCCGTCAAAATCCTGTCTGGCCATTAACATGTGGCCCAGCTCTTCCAGAAGGGGGACATCCTCAGCCACGTTTTCAGGCAAAAGCGCCAGCATGGCCAGGGCGTCTTCGCGCCGTTCCAGGAGAATAAGCTCTTTAATGCCGGCCAGAGATGGCTCGGAGGCGGCAGGGGCCGAGTGAGGGGAAGAAAGGGGGGTATGCTTTATGCTTCGAGTGATTTTTTTCTTTTTCTTTTTTTGCGTCACGGTCGGTGTCCTCGGCTAACATAAACAATCGGTCGCCTCAGGCTCAACGCCTGGCGATTTTATAATAATATTTTAATTTTAGCAAAACTTCAGCTGGAAATAAAGAAAAAATCAAACTTTCAAAAGAAAACTATAAAGAAGCGCCCGGTTTTATTTTCAAACCGCCGCCCTGCCGGCTTGCCCCACCCGGCTTTACATCAATCGCCGCGAATTAAATGAGTTTGTTTTTAAGCCGCCGGCGGAAGCAAAATAAAAAACCCGGCGGGGGAGAAGAATTATCTTCCCCCCCGCCGGGCGTTTTTAAGCAATCAGGTTTAGGTGTTAACTAATCAGTCTTAATTTTCAATAATCAACCCCTAATATTTAGTTAGTTTAACCAATTAACTGCAAAGCCAGCTGGGGCAGGCTGTTGGCCTGGGCCAGCATGGCGGTGGCCGCCTGGGCCAGAATATTATTGCGGGTAAACTCGGTCATCTCGGTGGCTACGTCCACGTCGGAAATGCGGCTTTCCGCGGCCTGCAGGTTTTCCGCCTGAATCTGCAAATTGGTTATGGTGTTTTCCAGACGGTTCTGCACCGCCCCCAGGCTGGCCCGGGCCACGTCCTTTTTATTGATGGCCGTATCCAGGGCGTTGAGGGCCTTCTGGGC
>JAIRYI010000048.1 GCA_031267815.1 Desulfarculales bacterium
ATGAGTTTAATTATTAACTGGCAGCAAGGTGAGGCAAATCATGCTTTATTCGCCTATGGATTAGGTTCAGCTGACCAGGCCGGTAAATTACATATAGCCTCTTCCCCTTCGCTGCAAAGCGGCAAGGAAATTGATTCCGCGGCCGCTTCAGCCAATACTGGCCTGCCTGACGCGGTGACTGTCTCGGCCGGTATCACTATGGACAGTTTTCTGTCCACCCTGCGGGATAATTTAACCCGCCTGGATATGAAAGACGGGAATCTTAAGTCCAAGGATATTGAACCGCTGTTGAGAGCTTTTGCCGCCACCGTAAATCAGCTTGACGAAACCTATGGCAAGGGCGTGGCTGATATGACCATGAAGGAAATTGCCCGGGGACTCGCCGCCGGCGGCGCTTCTGATTCCAACATGACCGGCGTGTTAAGCGCTGTCTTTAACAAAATAGCCCTGGACCCCACCTTAAAAGGCACAAACAACAATTTAACCCAAAAACTGACCGGTAACGCGGAAAATGGGGATTGGTGGGCCGGCGGCTTAGTGCGCATTCTGAATGCCGGGTCAAGATTTGGGGCGGAGGGGGAGGCCGGATTAGCCAGGGCTTTAAGCGATTTTTACGGCACCGACGTCATGACAACGGACTCTAAGGGCCAAGAATATTGCAGCGTCTCAATTACTAAAAAATTTACTCTCAACTGGAGTGAACAGGATCAGGCCTATGGAATTAAGCTGACGACTACTGAGTATAACGATAGAAGCAATGGTTCATCGGAAGGAACTTATTACCGCCCTGGAGATGAAGACAGGGGCTATATAGATTTTGGCGATGTGCGGCTCTTTTGTTCCAGGCCAATTGTCGAAGTCGTGTATGAACATGTAAGCGTCAGAGGTAAACATGCTGGTTTTGAAAGTATCGGTGGGCAGGTGAGCTTTTTCCCGCCAGTGGCGATGAAGCAAGAAGATGGCAGCTATGAAGTGGAATCCGAGTGGGAGATGGCCTACATGCAGGCTGAAATGATGACTATGGCCCAATTGCGGCCTGGAATGGGAAAATTTGAGCTTACCATTGGTATTATGAATGGTTCGATTAAATATCAACCAACCGAAAAGATGCTGGCATACGAAGAGATGTTTATAAGATATAAGACAGAGGATGCCATAGCCTGGGAAAAGTTCATGCCGGCTATGCCGCTTGACCAACTAAACATATTTCTTAGCGAATTTTCTGCCAATGCCAGTGAAGAGGAAAAAGCCGCGCGTTCCGCCGCCATTGACAACTATATGAAAATATCACGGCAACATGAACATGAACTCAATGAATTGAAACAGGAAATTTTTGCCGATTTTTCAGCCAGTCATAAATAATTAGAGAGTGTTTATCGATAGAGAGAAGAATTGATGATAACAATTTGAAATTGCAGATTTTTTGTGATGGTTCAAAATTTGAATAAATTGTTTATAATCATTTGATTTTACAGTATTTTATTGCATGCCTCTATATAATTATTTCACGATATATAAATTTAGGTTAAGAGAGCAACCATCATCAGAGGATTGCTCTCTTACGAAAGTCAGATCAAATTACTGTACATAGCCGTTGCCGCTGCGATAGAATACCGGATTGTTGCCTGTTCCGGGGTGGACGGTTCTATACTGGTCGCGCATTGAAGCCTGTGCATCCGCGGGCCGAGTTCCATCAGCATAAAAACTTTGGGTGGAATCGGCCCAGTTGGCGTAATTCCATGCTTGCGCGCCGGCAACCCCCAAATTTTGCGTTAGCGCCATGCTATCATCTGCTTGCCGCCTATCTGCGTCCCAGTAACATAGATTGTGCCAGAGGCGAAATGGAGAATCGGATCAAAGAGCAACAGATGTGCCTTAGATTACCTGGGTTGTAAAGACATTGCGGAGGCGCGGCGCGGCAATTTGCAAAAAGCCTCAAAATGGACTTTTTTAAAAAATTGTTATAATTATCCCAATAGCGGGTTCACTCGGAGCCTTTTCATATTTGTTCATGCTTTATAAGGGGAAACACATGTCCAGCAAGCCGTCCTGTCTTTATTATAAAGAACTCTCCCAGATGTCGCCGGTGCGGGCCATGGCGGAAAGCCTGTTTAACAGCCGCAACTCCGCCCAGAGCCTGCGCCGGGTAACCGCCCCCGAATTATATGAAATGGCCTGCCGCTCACCTCATAGCGCGGTTACGGATCTGCCCATGGACCGGACGGCCGTCGCGCGCCTGGGGCTTAAGGAGGACGCCAAAGTATTCAATTGGAATCACGGCGATGTAGTGGGGCGCTCGGCCGAGGCCAGAGTGTTTTATAACCGCATCAGCCCGGCGGAAAAAACCGCGGTTCAGGCCCTCTTGCGCGAAGCCTTATATGAATTGCAGTCCGGGCACCGTCTTGTTTTCTGTGAAGCGGTGGTGGGAACCCATCCCGATATGATGATCAAGGCCCGCCTTCTGGGGCCGGAAGAAGACGCCGCCAACATGTTCGCCTGGCTGGCCAACTTCAATCCCCTGGAAGCCGTGCCCCAGTATGAAACCTCCAAGCTTTTGCATACTCAGGATATTTTGTTCGTGGCCTATCCCGCCTGGACTCCCCGGCATGACTATCTGCGCTCTTTGTATCCCGATTGGTATAAAGACCCGCAAAACTCCCGCTGGCGGCGGGGCTGTGTGGTGGTGGACGAAAAGCATAAAACAATCTATAACCTCGGCCTGCGCTATTTCGGGGAACGCAAAAAAGGCACTCTGACCATGGCTTGGACCGCGGGCATGGACATGGGCGCGGTGGCGGCCCACGCCAGCATCAAGGAAATTGACCTGAGCGCCTGTCAGGGTTATCAGCACCGGGGCAAACAGATAATTTCCTTTTACGGCCTCTCCGGGTCCGGCAAGTCTTCCCACGCCAACAGCCGCGATAACGGCGGTACCCTGCCTTCCGGTTTTAAAGCCGCCATCGCCCATGACGACGCTTTCCAGATTGACTATGTAAACCGCAAATGTTATGTCTGGGAACCTTCCCTGTTTGACAAGACCGACAGCCGCGATCCGGACAGCCCGGACTGGAAGTATTGCATTTGCACCCAAAATATGGCGGTCTGCCAGACGGGCGGCAAAATTGTGCCCTACGGCCGGGATCTGCGCAATAATAACGGCCGCGCCATTTTTTCCCGGGAACTTCTGGGCGAGACCGTAAATGTGATAGGTTTCCCCCATCATGTCTGCTGGCTGATGAAAGACTCCACTCTGCCTCCGATTATGCGCCTCACCAATCCGGATTTGGCCGTGACCATGGGCGCCACCTTGATGACCAAACGCACGGCGGCGGAGAATATATCAGCGGAAGAGATGAAAAAACTGGTATTTATGCCCTTTGCCAATCCTTTCCGGGTCTATGAGCTGTGGCGTGACTGCATAGGCTATCATGAAATTTTTAACGCCGGCGCGGCCGGCTATGTCTGGAATTCCGGCGGCAGCGGCATGTGGAAAAACTCCGACGCGGAAGTCACCCCCATTCCTCTGTCCACCTCTCTTGCTTTACAGACCGCCCTGCTTACCGGCCGGCTGACCTGGGAGGATTATCCTTATATTGACGGGGCGCAGATCCCAAGCCGAGAAAGCATAGAGAAAATCCTGCCGGGATATTATGAGACTTATTCCCCGGCCGCCATGGGCAATCTTGACGGCTATAAAGAGACCCTGCGGGACCGCTTTCAGCAGCGCCGCGATTTTCTGATCAATTCCGACATAAAGGAAAAACCGGAACTGTTGGCCCGGATGGTGGGGGCGTTGAAGACAACCGTCTGAAGGGAACGGTGCAACGGTTTATCGGTCAAAGAACGGGGATTTTCCTGAAACTGATAACGGTATGCCCATAATCAGTTCATACTCGCCCAAAAGCCCGAGCGATGATGCGGCCTTGCCGACAGTGAACATGATCCTGTTGTCCACCCGGTTGTCAGCGATGAGCGCGACGGCGGAACCGAGCGCGATTCCGAGATCGAGCGGCGTGAATACGCATACGGCCCCCATGCCGCAGCAAGCGGAACAGTCGTCGAAGCGGCAGAGACCGCACATCTTTCCGATACCCCGCGCCTCATATTTCGCGCCGATGAGGACTACCGCCTCGCTTGCGTCCAAGTTTCCCGCGTCGCGGAAGAAATGTATGCCGTCCTCGCCAATGCAGCCGCCTATGCGGCGCATTTCATCGGCCAGTTTTTTCTTGTCCTCGCCGGTTAGCACTGCCGTTTCGAGATGGTCTATCCTGCACGCTTTAGGCGCGGTGCGCACAGCCGCGCAAACGCTGTAGGCCAGATTCAAAACGGCCTGACTTTCCGATTTTTGTGATTCGATGAACATCCGGCTTATAATCTCCTTTTTATAAGACCCGGCGGCAACTGACGCCGGGTCAGGCTTAACCCTTCATAAGCGAGCGGTAAGAAAACATTAGAGCATCTACGCTTGAGATGCTTGCAACTTTGGATTTGCGCGGCAAATCCTTGTAGAGCGTATTAACACTTAAAGTGAACATGCTCGTTTTAATTTTCTGCCGAATATTGTAAAATGACAACAGCAAGTTCCGTATTTTTATTTGTTAACTGAAAATAGGAAGAGGTCATGTCTAAACGCAATCTTAAATCAGATACCCCGGCCGGTGAAACATCTTCCTCCATGGAACAGGTGCGCGACCTTCTTTTCGGCGCTCAGCTCAAAGACATGGAAGTCAGGATACAGCGTCAGGAAGCGCGCTTTACCCGTGAGATCAACGACGTTGGCGACGCCTTGAAAAAGCGTCTGGATTCGCTGGAAAATTTCATGAAAAGCGAAGTTTCCTCCTTGCTGGCCCGCCTAAAGGAGGAACAGCAGGAACGCGACGGATCCATGAAAGCTGAACAGAGAGAGCGTCAGGAAGCTCTGCGGGCGGAACAGAGAGAGCGGGGCGAATCCCTGAAAAACGAGCAGCGTGAGCGGGGCGAAGCGGTTGGCGCCCTCAACAGCGAGATGAAAAACTTGAGCGAGGCTTTTGACCGTAAGCTGGCTAAAATATCATCCACTCTGGACGCGGCGGAACGGGAGCTGCGCCAGCTTCTCCTGTCGGAAAGCGGCAGCTTGAGCGACAAGATTGAGAGCAGATACAAAGACGCGCTCAATGTGCTGGCCAAAACCGCCGGCCAGATCCGCAACGACATGGTTTACCGCACCGCTTTATCGGGAATTTTCACTGAGGCGGTGGTGGAGCTGAACAATCCCTGGCAGGCTGAGGAGGGCGGCGCCGAAGAAAATGACGGGCTTGACGAAGCTTACGAAAATGAAGAGGAAAACCAGGGCTAGGCCTGGCTTGGGAGAGGATTGATTTTCCTAGGGGCTTGCCCGCGGGAAAACAATTTTGCTTCTGCCCGCCGGGGCGGCAATAAACAGACCCAGCTTGAAGATTGGCGTCCAGGCGCGGACAGTTTCTCTTCCGGGCGCACCCGGCGCGCCCGGTTACGGTTCAGGCCTGAAATGGCCCGGCGCTCCTTCCGGGGCCGATGGACAGTTATAATATGTCTGAAAACAAGTTTAATGATTTTCCGGAAGAGGGGGCGGCTTTGCCGCCGGAAGGCGAAGCTCCCGCCCCTCTCTCAGGAGAGGAATGGGAGCGGCTGCGCTCTCTGCTTCTGGGCCGGGAAATTGCCGCCATCCGGGCGCTTCGCGAACGTCTGGACAACCATGATCTCCATGCCAGGGAATTGAGCGAGGTAGTGGCGGAAGCCATTCTTTTGCGCACCCAGAAAGATCAGACCATCGAAAAGGTGTTGCAGCCCACGGTGGAGGAAATATTCCAGAACAACCTGCGCCGCAATCCCCATCAGGTGGTGAATCATCTTTTCCCTCTCATGGGCCCGGCTATCCGCCGCTCCATTACCGAAACCTTTCGCTCCATGATGCAGAGCTTCAGCCGCACTCTGGAGATGAGTTTTTCCTGGCGCGGCCTGCAGTGGCGCCTGGAAGCCATGCGCACGGGCAGGAGTTTCAGTGACATTGTCATGATCCACACCCTGCTCTACCGGGTGGAGCAGGTATTCCTGATTCACACTGAAACCGGCATTGTGCTGGACTATGCGGAAAATGAGGGCATAAAGTCCCAGGACGCCGACCTTGTCTCCGCCATGCTCACCGCGGTGCAGGATTTTGTGAAAGACTGCTTTGCCGGCGGCGGGCAGGCGGCGGCTCTGGAGAGCCTGCAGATGGGAGATCTCACCATCCTGGTGGAACGCACCCCCCAGGCCTATATCGCCTGTGTGGTGAGGGGCACCCCTCCGGCTGATTTTGCCGGCCAGATCAATACCAGCCTGGAACTGATAATTCTGGAATGCGCGGAGGAATTTAAACAATTCGCGGCCGATGGGGACAGCGGGCCGTTTAAAAAAATCCGCCGTCATTTGCTGGATTGCCTGGACGCCCGCTATATTGAGGAAAAACGTAAAGCGCCTTTTTTTATCCGCTATCTGCCCGCGGCTCTGCTTCTCTTTCTTGTGATCGCTTTTGGCGGTTTAAAATACCAGCAATATAAATATGAGAGCATGGTGGAGGAACTGGGCCGGCAGCCTGGCGTTGTCATAACCGCGGCGGAACCCAGCCTGCTGGGATCCTGGCGCTTAAGCTGCCTCAGAGACGATCTGGCGGTCGATCCCTCCAACTTCCTGGTTGAGGCCGGCATGGCCCAAAACCGGTTTCATATAGATGTTTATTCCTATATTTCTCTGGACGGAGATATAGTCAAGCGCCGGGTGGAGGAAGCTATTAAACCTCCCCCCGGGGTCAGGATGAGTTTCAGCGATGAACATGTGCTGCGCTTGAGCGGCGACGCCCCTCTGGGCTGGATAATCGCCACCCGGGAAAAAGCCCTGACCACCCCTGGGGTTAAAGATGTGGACACCAGCCTGCTCAAAGATCCTCTGGCTCAGGAACTCAACCAGCTCATGGCCCGGATTGACGGCACAATTATTTATTTTCCCCTGAATAAAGACTTGCCAGAGACGGAATCCGCCCCTAAACTCATAGAAGCTGTAGATAATATTGTGGCTTTGGAAAAGCTGGCCGCCAACATGGGTATGGGCATAACCGTGACTATTTACGGCCACGCGGACGCCATCGGAAATGAGAAATACAACTATGACCTGAGTCAGGCCCGGGCAAAAACCGTGGCTGCCATGCTTTATGCCCGCGGTTCCAGCGTGCCCATATCCACCTATGGCATGGGCGCTGATTTTGCCGCCTATGAAGACGGCAAACCCATAGCGGATCCCGGTAGCCGTAAGATAATTCTGAAAGTGCATCTGGCCCGGCTGGCCGCTATGGAGCAGTGGAACCCCTGAAAAAGCGCAAGGCCGCCGTTAGGATAACTGGTGATGATAACTAAAAAAATATGCATGGTGGGATCTTTTTCCGTGGGCAAGACGTCTTTGGTTTCACGTTATGTCTATTCCATTTTTTCTGACGCGTACCTGTCATCAATAGGAGTCAAGATAAGCAAGAAAGACGTGGCTTCATCCAAAGGCCAGGTCAAACTGATGGTGTGGGATCTGGAAGGGCGGGATGACTACGGGGAAATCAACACCACTTATCTGCGCGGTTCCAACGGACTTATTATAGTGGTGGACGGAACCAGAGAGGAAACCCTGTCCGCCGCTCTGGGCATGCACCAAAAGGCGCTCAATCTTGTCGGCGAAATTCCTTTTCTTTTACTTATAAACAAGCAGGATCTGGCGGATGAATGGGAAATTACCCCTAAGATGCTGAAAATACTGAATGAAAAAAATTATAATCCCATATTCACCAGCGCCAAAAACGGGCTTAATGTGGAAAAGGCGTTTAAAA
This sequence comes from Desulfarculales bacterium, assembly GCA_031267815.1. GTDB lineage: Bacteria > Desulfobacterota > Desulfarculia > Desulfarculales > Desulfarculaceae > JAIRYI01. Next base: position 7,865 of record JAIRYI010000048.1, read on the forward strand.
TGATCACAGACAAAATGGTAACCCCCTCATGAATGAACTCGCCTTACGTCTGCTCCGGCATATGGAGATAGTGGTATTTGAACGTAAAGGCCCTCTGCAGTACCAGAGGGAAGGAATGGTGCCGGATTTTTACCGGCAGGTATTTCCCGATGACGCCAACGGCGACCCTTGCTCAGAGCCTTGGCGCCACTCGCCCATGCTGGAATTTTTTCTGCCCTTGGCGGAGAATTTTTTTGGGGAAGGCGGAAGCGGGGAGATAAACAGCGGGGTGTGGCTGGAAGCGCCCCTGACCGGCGCGGAGGAGGGAAAGATGCCGGAGGATCTGCCCTTGACGGCGTCCGCTCTGGTGCTGGGAGACGCCCAGGTTTTCGTCCTGCAGTGCGCGCGCGACGAGTATGCCGAGCGGGCCCGAATCTTGCGCCAGGCCCGCAACGAGCTTCTGGAGCGGCGCAAAGTCTACAGCGATCTGGCCCTGTTCCGCAAAAAATCCCTCTATGACGCCATGACCGATCTTTACAACCATGCCGCTTTTATGGATATTCTCAATGAGCGGATGACCAACCACAAGAGCTATCACGCCGGCCTGGCCCTTCTGTTTATGGATATAGACAACTTCAAGCAGATAAACGACGCCCACGGGCATCTGGCCGGAGATTCGGTGCTGATCCAGCTGGGGGATATTCTTAGAAGATCCCTGCGTAAAAACGACGTCCCCGCCCGCTACGGCGGAGAGGAATTCGCGGTGCTGGCCTCCCGCACCACCTTGCAGCAGGGACGGATAATAGGAGAAAAACTGCGCCAGACGGTGGAAAAGCACGACTTCGGCATTGGTCAGGCGGTGACCATAAGCATAGGGGTCTCCATCTACAAGTCGGGCGAAGATGCCGCCAAATTCATCAACCGCGCCGATCAGGCCCTGTACGACGCCAAACATGGGGGCAGGAACCGGGTGGAAGTGCGTATGCCCTGGCTGGACGAGTGAAGACGCTCTATTTGATCTCAAGATTGAACAGCAAAAGCTCATTGCCCTCCTGTTCGCCGCCCTCAATTACATTCAGGCTCTGCCCGTTGCGGTAACTGTCGGCCAGACGCAGGGAAAAGCGGTAAGCGCCGGGTTGCAGGCCGTCTGCCCGCCATTCCTCCACCAGCACCTGGCCCGGTTTGAGGCCGGTCAGGTCAATTTTTTCTTCCGTCAGCCGGAAGAGCGGCTGGCGGAGGCCGGCGGGGCCGGCTGCCGTAAGCATTACCTCGCTGTTGAGCAGCGGTTTGTCCCAGGCCTGCCAGTAGAGACGGAAAGTTATACTCTCTTCTTCCTCCCGGCGTTCTTCCGACCAATCATAGCCCAAAAGGCCCATTCCCCCCTGAAAGCGGGCATAGCGGCTGATGGAAGGGCGGAGCGCGGCCAGGCGGCGGTCAATTTCAGAAGTTTTTTCTTCCCGCCCCAAAGCGGCGTAAAGACCGCGCAGAACGCTTAGGCGTTGAGGCTGATCCCGCCACAGGGAGCGCAAATAATCAAGGCTTTCTTCCGCCTGCCCGCTCTGGGCGGTCCCCAGCAGGGATACAGCCCGCATCAGCAGTAAATCCTCCGGCAAAGGCGCGCTTATGGCGGCAAGATCTTCCAAAGTCCGGTTGAAATCTTTTTCGGCAAAATGGATTTCCGCTCTGGCCTGCCAATAATAATCGGCCATGGCGCGCAGACAGGCGCGGAGGTCACTGCTCAGAGAAAAGGCTTTCAGGCGCGTGTCAGACCGGTTCAAGCGCATATTCAGCCTTATTTCCGCGCCGTTGGCAGGCTGGGCAAAAGGAATTGCCACTTTGCCGTCAGGCTGGGGCAGAACTTGGCCGCTGAAGAGAAGCCTGTCTTGCAGAGGGTCCCGGCTGAACAATTTTACGGCCGTTTCTTCATGCCAGTTTTCCAGCCACAGATTGAGCAGCCAGAATCCCCGCGGCAGGCGGTCGTTCAAAGCCAGGCTTATCCATCTTTCCTCACCGGCTGCCGGGAGCAAGTCAATGCTGCCGCTGAACCCGCTGCCGCTCAAAGCGATATGCCCGGTTTCATCGGGAACGGCCAAGGCATAGAACACGCTCCAGGATTTTTCCATAAGCAGGGGATCAAGGCCGGTGAATTTTTCAAGCTCCTCCGGCCGGAGAGGATGAAACTCCGGGGGCAGGCGCAAATAGGGAAGCTCCTGATCCAGCCCGGCCAGGGCTTTTTCGGCTTCCCGGTAAGCGCCGTTCTTGGTCAGAGCCAGAGCCTGCATCACCCGCGCCTCCGGTTTGTTCACGTTTTCCAGACGCCGTTCAGTCTGCCGCCAATCTTCCTCTTCCAGGCTCTGACCGCCCTGGAGAAGGGGGCGCCACTGCCAGTTGGCCCAAAGCTTTTCGCCCTGATACAGCCGCACGCTGAAGGGATAGGAGCCGCCCAGGAGAGGCGGCCAGGGGCTGGCGGCAAAATATACTGTTTCCTGCTGGCCCGGGTAAAGGGTCAGGGTCTGGCTGAACCAGGGGCCCTGATTTATTCCGGCCAGAGCCAGACCTGTTCCCAGATTGCGCACGGTTACTTTGAGTTCGAGCGGTTCGCCGGCCCCGTTCAGCCTGAGCAGGCGCTGGCGGATGCCGGGAGCGTCGAGAAACAAGGCGCCTTCGTCACGGTTATAGGCGTCCTGGCCGCCCATGACTGTCCGGAAAAGAGCATCCGCCGCCGCCGCCGGCCGGGCCAGATACAGGGGCAGGGAAAGAGGGCCGGAGGCAGAGCCTGTTGGGCCGCCGCCGGTAGGGGCATAGACGCCATAGGCCCGGCTCAGTTTAAAAGCCCGGTCCAGCCAAGCCGGAGCCCAGTCTCCGCTCAAATCAAAACGCTTGACCTGAACAAATCCGGGAGGGGTTTCCTCTCCTGCCGGCAGAAGCTGAAAAGAAGAAGACGGATACTGATTATCGCTGATCCAGGTCAGGGCCGCCTGCCGGGCCGGCTGCTGCCAAAACAAATAGGATACGCGTAAAGAGTTGAGCAGGGGCGCGGCGCACAGGGCCAGGCCCAGAATCCCCACCGCCCAGGCCGGCCATAAACGGCCGGGTATTTTGCGGCAGACAAGCACCAGCGGCCATACCGCCAGAAGTATGAACAGGGGCATAACCGCGGCCAGGAGATTTTCCAGCGGGGATTGCAGTAAAAACAGCGACGCCCCCAGATACAGGGGAGGGAAAAAGGCCGGCGCCAGGGCATGGGCGCGGCGCTGGCGAAATAAAATGACCAGACCGGCCAGCCACAGGATGAGCCAGTGCCAGCCCAGCCAGTGGCGCAGGAAAAAGAGAAGTTCCTCTCCCCGCTCCGCCGTCCGGGTCCAGGCTTCTTCCCAGGGCAGAGTGAAGAAGACGGGCCAGGCCAGGCTGTCCAGGATATTGCGGTCCATCCGGAAGAGAAAAAGAATGAAGCCGGGGCTGCCCGCGCTCAGGCCCAGCCATAAGCCGGCCAGCGCTCCCAGGCCGCCCAGAAGCAGCCCCCGCCAGGAGGGGCGGAGACGCCGCCAGGCCAGAAACAGGCCCCCCAGCCATAAAGGCGAGAGCAGGAGGGCGGAGGCTTTGAAAGTAAGGGCCAGACCCATGCACAGGCTGGATAACAATACCCGCCGGAAACCGGGCCGCTCTTCCAGGGCATGCACCGACCACAACAGGCAAAGGCTGATAAAGCCCAGGGGTATGCCCAGATCCAGATAATGGCTCTCCATTACCATCAGGGGGGATACCGTGAGCCAGGCGGCGGCCAGGAGGCCGGTACCCAGGCTGTCGAACCAGCGCCGGCCCACCTGATAGGCCAGCCATATCTGAGCCACCCCCAGCAGCGCCACCGCCAGCCGCCCGGCCAGAACGGGGTTCAAGCTTACTTCCGTACTCACTCTGGCCTGACCCAGCCATACCTCCACCCATCCCCCCAGTCCGGCCACCCCGCCTTTGAGCAGCGCGGCCAGGGCGAAAAAAGCCTGAGTCCAGAAATCCTCTCTGAAAACCGGATTAAGCCAGGATAAAGAGGCTATGACTTCAGAACCCCATTCAGGATAAAAGTCCGGCGCGGCTCCGCTCTCATTCCAGGCCAGACCCCACAGGCGCAGATATAAGCCCAGAAACAGGAGCAGAGCCAGGATCACCCGGCGGGGGAGGATATAAGCGGAAATACGCAAAAGGCTTAATCCTTTAAAGGGCGGGTATAAACCTGGTTTTTCTTTTAAGCCGCCTGAAAGGCATCAAAACCAAATCTTTCCTTCGGGGATGCCCAGAGGCCCCCCTTGCCCTAGCGGCGGTCGCCCAGAATGCGCAGGAGAATAAGAAACAGGTTGATGAAATCCAGATACAGCTTGAGAGCGCCGAAAATGGCCATTTTGGATACGGTGGTTTCATTGGCCGCCTGGCTCAGCATGGCCCGGATGGCCTGATTGTCATAGGCGGTCAGGCCCACAAAGACGATAACCCCGACATAGCAGATGATAAAGTCAAGGGTGGAGGAAGCCATAAAAAAATTCACCAACGAAGCAATGATAATGCCGATAAGCCCCATGAACATAAACTGGCCCATAGCGCTGAGATTGCGTTTGGTGAGAGAGCCGTAGGCGCTGGCGGCGACAAAAACCGCCGCGCTTACAAAAAAGGCCTTGGTCACGGAAGAGGCGGTATAGGCCAGAAGAATGGGGCCCAGCACAAACCCGTTGAGGCTGGAATAGACCACAAACAAGGCGGCGGCGGCTTTGACCGGAAGACGTTTTATGCCCGCGCTCAGGCCGAAGACCAATCCCAGTTCCGCCACCATGCAGATCCAGAACAGCGTGGTGGGCGCGCCGGTATTCGTATCAATAAAATACCTGAATACGGTCACGGAAGTGAGGCAGATCCAGGCGGTCAGGGCGCTCAGGGCCAGGCCGGCCGCCATCCAGTTATACACTTTCATCATATAGCGGTTGAGCAGAAGTTTCTGCTGATCAGCCGCCTGTTCGTGCAGATAAAGATTATCTGTCTGATAATCGCTCATTTTTTACCTCTCTGCGTTTTGGTTGACACTGGTTTAGATGGTTCTTATTTTAAGCTTTTAATATTATAATGCCTGCGGGCAAAAAAACACCAGAGTTCATGGAGAAAGTTTGGGCGCGGCCTGCCGCCCGGGGCGGGCAGGTTCGGCGTAATTGCTTTTCGGGCAAGTTGCAGTAGAATTTCCGGGGAAGGGGGGACGGTATATGGAAAAAGATAAAGAGGCGGGCGCGGCCCCGGCCCGGAGAGATCGGACTCTGCTCAAAGGGGCTGACCGCTACGGCCAGGCAGGGGTCAACATCAGCCTGGGCAATGAATTCATAGAAGATATAAAGCAAATCGTCGAATCAACTCATACCCCTTCGGTCCTGAACGGGCTGGGCGGTTTTGCTTCTCTCTATTCCATCGGGCAAAAATTGCACAATCCGGTGCTGGTCAGTTCCACTGACGGGGTGGGCACCAAATTGAAATTGGCCTTTATGATGGACAGGCATGATACCGTAGGAATCGATCTGGTGGCCATGTGCATCAACGACGTCATCGTTTGCGGAGCCAAGCCGTTGTTTATGCTTGATTATCTCTCAACCGGGCAACTTCGTCCCCAGCAGGGGAAAGAAATTATAACGGGCATTGTGGAAGGCTGCCGCCAGGCCCAGTGCGCTTTGGTGGGAGGAGAGACTGCGGAAATGCCCGGATTCTACGCTCCGGGAGAATATGATTTGGCCGGCTTCGCCCTGGGCATAGTGGAAAAAGAGGCGGTTATCGACGGCAGCGCGGTGACCAAAGACAGCGTACTCATCGGCCTGGCCAGTTCGGGTCTGCACAGCAACGGTTTTTCCCTGGTCAGGAAAATTGTCTTTGAGGAATTACGGCTCAAAGTTGAATCCTGGGTGGAAGATTTGGCCGCCCCTCTGGGCGAAACCCTGCTCACCCCCACCCGCATCTATGTCAGCGCCCTGGCCGCCATTCAGAAAGATTTTGACATTCAGGCTCTGGCCCACATTACTGGGGGCGGAATCACGGAGAATCTGCCCCGGGTGCTGCCTTCCTCCTGCCGGGCGGTTATTCACAAAAATTCCTGGACCGCGCCGCCGGTCTTCCCTTTTCTCCGCCAGGCCGGCAAGCTCACGGAGGCGGAAATGTACCGGACTTTCAACTGCGGCCTGGGCATGATTGTGGTACTCCCCCAGACGCAGGCCAGCGACGCCCTGGCCCGGCTCAATACTCTGGGCTACCCCGCCTGCCTGATTGGCGAAATAATGGCCAGAAAAGGAGAGCAGGCGCAGGTGGAAATATTTTAGGGGAGCGCTGACGGCAAGCGGTTTTCGCTTAAACGCTCACCGGCGGAAAATTCAGCGCCCCAGAGCTTTAAGGGTTTTTTCCAGAAAACCGGGACGCAGGCGGATGGCGTCTGCCGGGCAGACTTCCTGGCAGCAGTAGCAGCGAATGCATTTATAATAATTGAATTTGAGCCGGCCCCCGCGCTCCTCTATACACTTTTCCGGACACATTTGCAGGCATTTCAGGCATAAAAGGCAGCGGTTGGGATTTTGCTCCGGCCGGCAGACCACATAGCGCCGGACTATTCCTTCCAAAAATCCGGGCAGAAAGCCCAGGCGGCGCTGAACGGGAATATCCACCGCCGCGAAAACATCCGGCCCCGGCGCCGGCCCCAGCCAGACAGGAGCGGGCAAAGGGTCAGGAATCAATCCCAGTCCGGCGGCGGCCTGGGCCAGAGGATAACGGCGCCAGTTCAATCCCAGCATAAGCGCCAGATTAAGGTCCATGATCAAAGAGTCGCGCGCCGCCCCCAGCAGGCCGAATTTGCGGGCCCGGCCGTTGGCCGGGCCTTGGCCTTCCATGCCCCACACCCCGTCCAGAATGGTCAGGGCCGGCTTGGCCGTGCGCCATACATCCAGCAACATGCCGGCAAAAGCCGTGACGTCATGGCCGGCCTGATGGTGCCACTGGGCCTTGCGCTGGGCCACTACCGCGCCGAACATATTTTTAACCCCCAAAGTCAAAACCATCTGGCTGTGGGTTTTCAGTTTGGGCAGATTAATTATTACTTCCGCTTCCACAACCTGACGGGCCAGATCCAGGTGTCTGAACCGGCCTCCCCTGGGTACGGCCACGCGGCAGGGCTGGTTCAATTCCAGCAACGGCACTCCCAGTTCCTCGGCCACCTGGGCCAGACCGCTGCGCCGGGCCGTTTTGGCAAAGCTGTCCAGAGCCGGGCTGTCGCCTATGCTCACCCTGCCTCCGGCAGCCAGAGCCAGAGAGGCCGCCGCCCGCACCAGGGCCGGGTCGGTAGTCACCCTTTTTTCCACCGCCTCAGCGGCCAGCAGGTTGGGTTTGATGAGTACCTTCCGCCCCGGTTTAACAAAGGCTTCCATCCCTCCCCAAGGAGCCAGAAGCCGCTTAAGGGCGGCGTCTACATTTTCCGGCCGGTAATCCGGGCAAAGGGTAAAATAAGGCGTCATGGAGCAAGTATACCTTAAATCCTGACGGCCATATTTTTACTTTTTCATTATCCCCGATCCCTGCTGCCCTCACACCCGGCAAGCGGGGACCCGGGAAGGGCGGCTTGACAAAATCAAGCTTTACATTTAATTGTTAAAGTATAAACTCAAAAGTGTGTGTTTTTTAAATTCTATTTTTTCCAAGGAGATCCCCATGATTGAGGTACGTTTCCATGGCCGGGGAGGGCAAGGAGCGGTCACTTCCAGCGAATTGCTGGCTTTGGCCGCCATCAGCGAAGGGAAATACGCTTCCGCTTTCCCCTCTTTCGGACCAGAGCGGCGCGGCGCCCCTTTGCAGGCTTATCTGCGTATTTCCCCGGATCCTATCCGCCTGCGGGAAGAAATTTACAATCCCCAGGTAGTGGTGGTCATAGACCCGGCCCTGGTCGCCAATCCGGCGATCAAAGCCGGTTTGGGTGAAGACGGCCTCTTGGTAGTCAATTCCACCCACGATTTGGACCGGATCAAACAGGAATGCGCCTTTCCCGGGCGTATTGCCAGGGTGGACGCCAACAGCATTGCCCAACAGGAACTGGGGGTGCCCATCACCAACACCACCATGATTGGCGCTCTGCTTAAAGCCTGTCCCGGGCTGGTGGAGATTGAGTCTCTGCGCCATCCTCTGGAAGAGCGTTTCGGCGCCAACGCATCCAAAAATTTGAAGGCCCTGCAACGGGCTTTTAACGAAACTATAATCTGAGGAGTAAGTTATGGCCAAAGAAGGACTGCATTCCTGGGAAAAACTTCCCCTGGGGTGTTCTGTTCCCGAGGCGGGCAGCGCGGCCGCCTATAACACCGGAGACTGGCGCAGCGGCCGGTTCCCCTTCACCCAGAGGGAATCATGCATAAAATGCGGCCTGTGCTACATAATGTGTCCGGATATCTGTTACCATCCCGACCCGCAGGCGGAAGGGTACTATACCTGGGACAGTTTTTATTGCAAAGGCTGCGGAATTTGTATTCATGAGTGCCCCAAAAAGGCGATTGTCTGGAAAGACGAGAAAGAGGAGGAGGAATATGGCTCAGCGTGTGGGGATTGAGGTCTCTCTGGCCTGTGCCGAGGCCGTTAAACTGGCAAGAACGGATGTGGTTTCAGCTTATCCCATCACTCCCCAGACCCATATAGTGGAGCATCTGGCCGAGCTGGTGGCCAACGGTGAGCTGGAGGCCGATTTTATTCCCGTGGAAAGCGAACACAGCGCCATGAGCGCCTGTATTGGCTCGGTGGCGGCGGGCGCCCGCACCTTTACCAGTTCCAGCGCTCAGGGGCTGGCCCTGATGCATGAAATGCTCTTTATCGCTTCCGCCATGCGCCTGCCCGTGGTAATGGCGGTGGCCAACCGGGCTCTTTCCGGCCCGCTCAATATCTGGAATGACCACAGCGACATCATGGCGGAAAGAGATATAGGCTGGGTGCAGACCTTCGCGGAAAATGGACAGGAAGTGGTGGATCTTACTTTACATGCCTTTAAAGTGGCGGAAGACCCCAGGGTAAGCCTGCCCACGGCCATTAACATGGACGGATTTATTCTTACCCATGTTATTGAATCAATTGAGCTTCCCGATCAAAAAGACGTGGACGCCTATCTGCCTCCCTTCAAACCGCTGCAGATTCTGGATCCAGGCCGGCCCCGAAGTCTGGGGGTGGTGGGCGGACCGGAAATTTATACTGAAGCCCGCAAGGCCGAAACCGTGGCCCTGGAGAATGCCTACGCGGTGGTGACAGAGCATTTTGAAGGCTTGCGCAAGCAGTTCGGCCGGGCCTACAAACCGGTTGAAACTTATAAAAGCGAAGACGCGGAAGTGCTTTTCATAACCATGGGCAGCCTGGGCCAGACCTGTATGAGCGCGGTGGATGAAATGCGCGCCGCCGGCCGCAAAGCCGGGGTAGTGCGCATACGCCTGTGGCGTCCCTTCCCGGCCGGCGATTTTATAGACGCGGTTAAAGGCGCCAGGCAGATTATCGTGTGCGACCGGGCGATAAGCCCCGGCGCCTGCGCCGCGCCCGTGGGAGCGGAAATTAAAAGTCTTTTGTTTAACAGAAAAATAAATAATATATATGTTTCCAACCCGATAATCGGTCTGGGCGGCCGGGATGTAACCCGGCAGTTTTTCAAGGATATTTATGCTCAGGCGGTTAAAGACGCCGCTTCGGGCAAGCCCATGGCCACAGAGATAATGGGGGTGAAAGAATGAGCCGGACCGCAGAAGCCATTAAAAATATAGAAAAGATTTCTCCCAGGACTGTGCCTTTGTTCGAAGGCGTCTGTGCCGGGCACCGCGGCTGCCAGGGTTGCGGCGAGGTGGCTGCCTTACGCATGGCGGTCAAAGCCGCCGGCCCCAACACCATCGCGGTCAGCGCCACCGGCTGTATGGAAATCATCACTTCCCCTTATCCGCAAACCGCCTGGAATATTCCCTGGATTCACGTGGCTTTTGAAAACGCCGCCGCGGTGGCGGCGGGGGTGGAGGCGGGACGGAAAATCCTGTATGAAAAAGGAGGAATAAAAGAAAAAGCCAATATCCTGGTTTTCGCCGGCGACGGCGGCACCGCGGATATCGGCCTGCAAGCTCTTTCCGGGGCTTTGGAGCGGGGCCATAACCTGACTTACATCTGCCTGGACAATGAGGCCTACATGAACACCGGCATTCAGCGTTCCAGTTCCACGCCTTTTGGGGCCACCACCACCACCAGCCCGGCGGGCAGCCGTTCCATCGGGCAGGTTACCTGGAAAAAGAATGTGGCCGCCATTGCCGCGGCCCACAATATTCCCTATGTGGCCACCGCGGCCCCGGCCTTCCATATTGACTTAATGAATAAAGTGCGCCGCTCTCTGGCCGCTCCGGGGGCAGCCTATATCCATGTCTTTGCCCCCTGCCCTACCGGGTGGCGGTGCGCGCCCGAGCTTTCCATTGAAACTTCGCGTCTGGCTGTCAACAGCCGGATATTCCCCTTGTATGAAGTGGTGGACGGGGTTTACAGCATTTCCCGGGATGTGGCCAAACCCATCCCGGTAGCTGATTATCTGAAAACCCAGCGCCGCTTCAGTCATTTAAAAGAGGAACAGATCAACCTTATCCAGGAGCGGACAGACAAAGAATGGGCCAGGCTGCAAGCCTTGGTCAGAGCCACCAACCCGGCCTGAAGGGGCTTTACCCGGCGGGCTGTTTAAATCCTCAAGCCAAGGAGCCTTTGCCAATCTTGACAAAGCTCCTTGGCTTGCCCCAAGGGCCGGTTTTTGGGTTATCCTTTAACAGGAGGGGAATGATAACCCATGGATAAAAAACCGCTGTCGCCCAAAAATGATTTTGTCTTCCACAAAATTTTCAGCGAAAATATGACCGCCCTGAGCGGTTTTTTGCAAGCGGTGCTGGATTTGCCGCCCGAGGAATA
>JAIRYI010000038.1 GCA_031267815.1 Desulfarculales bacterium
CATGACCCTGGAGGAATAAAAAAATACAAAGTTGCTATTTCAGAGGAATGTAGTGCCTGACGATATTGTAACCTATTGATTTTTAATGTAAAATTTTTATAAATGTTAAACTTGGGCTAGCCTGGGGATCTCTGGACGCCAATTACCGATACCTTTTGGGCATCCATGGCATTGATGAAGCCAGATGGAGGCTTATTCAAAAATATTTGCTTATCGATGGCCCCATAGGCAAAATAGTAATTCCGGAGCGGGTGGCGGATATTCCGGATCACGAAATATTCGCTCTTGCGCCAGGTGATTTTAACCGGGTGGATGAGGCCGCCAAGGCCGGGCAGGAAAGGGACCGGCTTGAGCTTGACCTGCCTGCCCTTTTTCGCTGACGAGAACAGCGGCTGAGACGCGAGGAGGGCCGGGAATATTAATTCCGCCAAGTCGTTACGCTTTTTCCTGTCATTGCTTCGCGCCCCCTCACGGGGCGTGAAGCAATCCAGAAAAATATAGTTTATGCGAATTAATCAGCGCTTCCTTAATTTTCTCACACCTCTTGAGGATTCTGAAATTCCTCCACCGCCCGCTTAAAAGCCTCTTCCAGTTTATCCATCAGTCCCTCCAGGCCGCTGTTGTCCCCGGCCTTGCCTTTGGCTTCCAGATCGGCGGCGGCGTAACGCACTTCCATAGCGCCCATATTGGCGGACGCCCCTTTAAGGGAATGGGCGTACAAAGATAAATCGGCCATATTTTTGTCCGCCACCGCCTGCCGCACCTGCTGCATCTGTTTGGGCGATTCTTCCAGATAAATAGCCACCAGTTCTTTTACCAGTTCCTGATCGTCGCCAAAGCGCTCGTTAAAAAAATTCCAATCCACTATGGGATGTTCACTATTGTGAGTGTCCTGCTGTCCCTGAGTTGTTGAAGAGACCCATTTATCCACCATTGCCTCCAATTCTTTAGGTTTTATAGGTTTTGAGAGATAATCGTTCATCCCCGCCGCCAGCCCCTGTTCTTTATCTTCTTTAAAGGCGTTGGCTGTAACCGCGATGATGGGTATATCATGGTTTAATACCGGGGTTGTTTTTTCTCTGATTTTACGGGTGGCGGTCAAGCCGTCCATTTCCGGCATCTGCACGTCCATAAGCACCAGATCATAATGGTTGCTGGCCAGAAGCCGCAATACCTCCAGGCCGTTGGCAGCCACGTCCGCCTTGCAGCCCATGGTGCCTAAAATAGCGATGGCCACCTTTTGGTTGATTTTGTTATCCTCGGCCAGAAGGATGCGCAAACTGGCCCACCTGACCGTCCGCGCGCTCTCGCTCAGTTCATCTTTGCCAAGGGAGGCGAGATCGTCGTTCAAGCCGGCGCTCTCCCGCAGTATCCCGCGCAGATAGGAATACTTGACCGGTATTTTAAATTGGCGGAAATTGCCGGAGAGCGCCCCCCGGTTCAGCACGACCACCGGTTCATCGCGCAAAAAATTGGGAAGATTGGCGGCGTCGGGCAGCAAAGAGGCTTCCACCAGCACCAGCGGAAAAGGATTGTCGCCGTCCCTGGCCGCTGTCAGCAAAGCAGCCGCTTGGGTCAGATTATTTCTCCGGATCACCGCGCAACCCTGGGAGCTTATGTATTCTTCTATATTGGCCTGATTCAGGCTGTCAGTCATCACCACAAGCACCGGCATATCTTTTAGATCCTTTTCCGGCGCGGGCGCGGGTTTAATTTGTTCCATGCGCACGGTAAACCAGAAAGTGGATCCCTCTCCCTCACTGCTTTCCACCCCGATGCTCCCGCCCATTTCTTCCGCCAGACGCTTGCTGATGGCCAGACCCAGCCCGGTGCCGCCGTATTTACGGTTTTTGGCGCCGTCCACCTGGGAAAAGGCCTGAAAGAGAAGGTCTATTTTGGAATCGGGAATACCTATGCCGGTGTCGCTTATTCTGAAACAGATCAGATCCCCTCCCTCGGCCGGGGAAACCGGGGCCACGCTTAAGCTGACATGGCCGGCGTGGGTGAATTTAATGGCGTTGCCCATAAGGTTGATGAGAATCTGGCGCAGATGGCCTGGGTCTCCCTTGAGCAAGGAGGGGATAAGCGGAGAAATTTTGTAGGCGAATTCAACTGTTCCATCATTGTCGGGCCGGTTGAAAAGCAGGTCGGCTATGTTTTCGATGAGATGCTCCAGGCTGAATTCCTCCTGGGCTATTTCCAGACGGCCGGCCTCGATTTTGGAGAAATCCAGGATATCGTTAATGATGCTCAAAAGGCTTTCCGCGCTGGCGTTAATGGTCTCCACATAGTGGCGCTGGACTTCATTAAGCGGGGTATCCAGCAATAGCCCGGCCATGCCCATCACCCCGTTCATGGGAGTTCTTATTTCGTGGCTCATATTGGCCAGAAATTCGCTTTTGGCCACATTGGCGGTCTGGGCGGTCAGCATCAGGCGGCGGGCGCTGTCCAGAGCCTTTTCCAGATTATGGTTGGTCTGAGCCACCTGGATGTTGGCTTTGCGCAGGTCTTCCTCCACTTTTTTGCGGAAAGTGATATCCCGGCCAATGCCGATAATGCCCACAATGTCGCCCGCTCCGTTACAGAGAGGAGTTTTCAGGATATCCACCAGAATGGAATGGCCGTCCGGCCGGGAGATTCTTTCCTCGTGGCGGTAAATGCCGTTGCCGGAAGCCACCCATTCATCGGCCAGACGCGCTTTGCCCGTCTTTCCCGGCCCCAGAATGTCATCCACCGTATGGCCCACAAATTCTTCCCTGCTTACCCCCAAATGCTCAACGCAGGCGTTGTTGCAGTCCTGGTAAACCCCGTCCAGATCCTTGTAGAAAAACAAATCGGGAATGGCGTTGAACAGGGAAGTGATAAAATGATTGGCGTTTTGCAGCTCCGCGGTCAGACGTTCGGAATGAGCCAGCATCTCTTCCAGTTCGATTTTGGAGTCTTCCAACTCCTTTTGAGTGATCAGCTGCTCCTTTTGAGCCTGCACCAGTTTGGTGATGTCGTGGCCCACGCTCAATACCCCCTGGTATTTGCCCTGCTGATCCAAAATGGGCATTTTCAGGATATCCAGCACCATCTTGCGGCCATCGCTGAACTGCACCCATTCTTCAAAAAACAAAGGCTCCTGATTGTTGCCCTCGCTGGCGTCCAGCCACATGCGGTTGATGCTTGAGTTAATAAGCGCCAGATCTTCGTCTTTATGTCCTAAAATGTCTTTCGGAAGCCGGTTCATAATCCGGGCAAAAGCCTTATTGGCCTGCCGGTAATAACCGTGGCTGTCTTTATAGAAAAATGAGTCGGGCAAAACATCCACCAGCGAGGCCAAAAGAGAGGTGGCTTGCTGCATTTTAAGCATGGCTTCATTCCGGCTCACGCAGGCCCCGATGCCCAGGGCTATGGTGCGCAGGGCGTTGCTGTCCGATTCCGACCAGTTATAATCCCGGTCTTTCAAACCCATAATCCCCCACAAAATATTGTCGGTGAATATGGGCACCAGGACCAGAACGCTGTTGTCGTATAAAGTGAGTTCCTGGCTGTCAGTATCCCCGTCCTCGTCCGGCACAGCTTCCACCACAATGAGGTCCCGGGTAAGCTGGGCTATCTGTTCCGCGCTTATGACAAGAGTCCCGGCGTCCTTTTCCACCCGTAAATCCTGGTTGCACCATTCATAAACCTGCCGGTAGGGCTGCGGGGCGTCGTCTTTTTTCTGGAAAAGATAAATTTGGTCTATTTGCAGCGCCTGGCCGAAATGTTCCAGACAGGCTCTGATCCCTTCCTGAGCCACAGGATTGCTTATCAGCAATATGGAAGAATTGGCCACCACGTGAAGCAGGGTGTCTCTATGGGCCAGCTGGGCATGCTCCTGTCTTGCCTGGGCGTTTCTGATCCTCACCCCCACCCGCGGCCCGCCCCCGCCGGGCGGCAAGGCGGCCAGGTCTATTTCCACAGCCGCGGGCGCGGCCGGGCCCTGCCTGATCCAGGCCGGCAGGGCCGTCTGTCCGTCTTCTTCCGCGCCGGATTTTGCGGCCAGACTTTCCAGAGCGTTTTTAAAAGCCTCCCGGCAATCGCGGCCAAAGATATGGCCCAGAGGGCAGCCGCGGATCTGTTTCAGCCCGGCGCCCAAAATCCGTTCCGCCCGGCGGTTGGCGGAAACGATCAGGCCCTGGCTGTCCACAATGACAACCGCCTCCCGGTTTCCGTCCCAGGGGATTTCCCCCTCCGGCCAGGCCGCGGGCGCACACTGCCCCAGCCCGGTCTCAAGCCGGCCGCGGACTTTCTTTTTAAATTCGCGCGCCCGTACGTCTAAAAAAATTTTTCTTATCCCGAAGGCCAATTTTACAGTCCTGCCGTCAAAATGTATCCGCAAGTTCAAGACAATAAATTTATGATTATTTCGCTATTCTATCATAAATTCGCCGTAACCGGTAGGCCATTTGGCCGGGCCGGGGAAGAAGTAATTTTGATGAGCATATGTTACTATCTATATAGTAAAGTTTTTCCTGCCCGCTTTGGCCGGGAAGAGCCGTCCCGGTTGGGCAACGGAATAATTTTACTTTATTTTTTATTTTAAGCCCAAATATAAATTTTGAGGGCCTGCCGGCGCTTTTTTTAAAGCCGGCCAGGCATATTTGAACATGTTTTCATTTAAATTACCCTGTATTACCTTGCCGCCTCCAACCGCTCCCCTCCGCTCCGGGGCCGGCGGCGTGGGGTCAGGCTCGCCCAAGGAAGAGCGGCGCTGATGGCCTTGCTGTTGCTGGGCAGTGATAATCTGGCCGAAGCGCTTAAACGGCAGGGGTTTGAGGTTATAACCTGCGCCTGTTCCCAGGATGCGGATATTCCCCTCTCCTCTCCTGATCCCGACTGGCCCGAGGTGGCCAGCCGGCTACGCCGTCTTGGCGTCAAAGCGGAGACGCTCCTGCTTTGCGACCGGATAGGCGGCCGGGTTTTACCTACCGGCCTGTGGGCGGCTCCTCTGACCACCGTGTTCTACGGCCTGGATTCGCCTTTGAATTTTTTCTGGCAGGAGCCTTACTCCCGTCTGTTTGACATTGCCGCCCTGGATCAGAAAGAGCAGGCCCAGAGTCTGGGAAGGGGAAAAAATGACCGCCATTGGCTGCCGGTGGCCGTCGAACCCTCTCTTTATCAGGGCCGGCCCGCTTCTCCGGGCGAGGCCGGGGTCTGTTTTGTGGGCGTAGTCGATGAAAATATACGCCCCAAGCGCAGCGCGGTGCTGGCCAAGGTCAAGGGGCTGGCCCGGCTCAAGGTGGGAGGAGGCCGCCAGGGACAGTGGCTGGCCACGGAAAAGGCGGTCGGGCTGTACCAGGGCTTTCAGATCTCTTTAAATGAGAATCTCTTCCCTGGGGTCACCACCCGTCCTCTGGAGATCATGGCCGCCGGCGGCTGCCTGTTAAGCGAGGCCGCGCCCGGACAGATGGATCTGTTTTTCAGCCACGGCCGGCATCTTTTCTATTACACCCCCGGCACTTTGGAGGAAGAGTTAAAATATCTTCTGGCCGATCCGGATCTGCGCGCCCGCCTGGCCCGCCAGGGCCGGGAAGAAGTGCTGGCCCGGCACAGTTTTGCCCGGCGGGCGGAAGAGATAGCCGCCTGGCTGGCCCGGCCCGCCCCCGCTGGGCGGGCGGCGGGGGAAGAGGCTTGGGCCGCGGAAGGGGAAAGCCTGCTTTGGGCGGGCCTGCGCTGGCCGGATCAGGCCGCAAAGCGCCTGGAGCGCGCCCTGGGCCGGCTGCGCCTGGCCGCCCGTTCTCACCCCTGCCCCCGCGTCTTTTGGCTCCTGGGTTTAAATGAGGCCAGTTTGGGCCAGTGGCCTCAGGCCCTGACTTCTTTGGCCCAGGCCCATGAACTGGGCGCGGGAAGCTCTCAGGCCCCGCTTTTCGCCTTAAGTTTGAGCCTGGCCCTGTATGAGAACGGGCGTCCGGAAAAAGGCAGAGAAATTCTGCGCCGCCTGGGCGTCAGGAGCGATCCGGGGCAGGCCGCTTTTCACGCCCGGGCGGCCCGCCTCCTGGATGAGGCCGGCTGCGCCTTTACCCCCGGCTTCAGCCGCCGCCGTCTCTGGCCGGGCGCCTGGAACAGTCTGGAACATTGGAGCGAGGCCGCGGCTTTGAGCAAAGACGACAAAAAAGAGCAGGCCCCTTTACTGTTGGAGCTGGGCCGCCTGCTCTTGCGGATCAATGCTCCCAATCAGGCTTGGGATTGCTTCCGGCTGGCCCGGAACCTGGGCTGCCGGGCCCCGGATCTGGAAGATTTACTGAACCGTTCCGGCAGGGAGGGATATATTCTGTGAAGGAGAGGGATGAATTTTTCCGCATTGACGAAACCGGGGCCTGTTTTCTGGCCGGCCGCCTGCTCCACCCCGCCCTTGACCCCCTGGAGGCGGCGCGGAAGGATCTGGCCGTTCTGCTGAACAGCGCCCGGCCGGAAGATACCGTTGTCATGGCCGGGGCCGGGCTGGGCTGGCACCTCAAGGCAGCCCTTGAGGGTCTCAGCCCGGAACAGATCATTGTCTGTCAGGCGACTGACCATGACAAGATGTGGCTGGACTGCCTGGGCCCGGATCTGCCGCCTCTGGCCTGGGTCCGCG
>JAIRYI010000040.1 GCA_031267815.1 Desulfarculales bacterium
CGCCGCATTAAATATCTTGGCGGCCGGGCAGGCCGTGTCAGCCTGTGGAGCGGGAAAGGCTCAAGCGCTCGCGTTGAAGCAGGAACCCGCCTATGGCGCGTCCGTAAGGACGCTTCCGAGCGTATGCGGGGAACACAAATCTTTATTTCTTAAATCTTCTCCTTCAAAGGGATCATCCCTGCGTATGCGGGGAACACCAGATAATCCCCGCATAGGCATTGATTATGACGGGATCATCCCTGCGTATGCGGGGAACACCATGCCGACAGGCGCCTTGCCTGCCGTTGTCTGGGATCATCCCTGCGTATGCGGGGAACACTTATCCCGGCGGATGACTTGAGCGAGGCCCAGAGGATCATCCCTGCGTATGCGGGGAACACGATGATTATGGCGCATTAATTAAAATCGGCTTGGGATCATCCCTGCGTATGCGGGGAACACCTGGCACGGGAGCAGGAAGGCGATTTGATTATAGGATCATCCCTGCGTATGCGGGGAACACTTGAAAGAAATGAATCAACTATGCAGATGGATAGGATCATCCCTGCGTATGCGGGGAACACTCGCTGTCATCCATGTGATATAACTCAATAAAAGGATCATCCCTGCGTATGCGGGGAACACCTAAAAACGGTAAACAGAAAACTGCGGATACTGGGATCATCCCTGCGTATGCGGGGAACACTAATAAAATGTTTCCATATGTAGAAGCCTTAAGGATCATCCCTGCGTATGCGGGGAACACAAAATGGCGATCAATGGTTTATCGCCAGCGATGGGATCATCCCTGCGTATGCGGGGAACACTGGAACCGATAGAAGAAACCGAGGTTGCGGCTAGGATCATCCCTGCGTATGCGGGGAACACTTTTTATGCTTCTGATAATTCTTTACGTTTCAAGGATCATCCCTGCGTATGCGGGGAACACACATTTTATTAAATGGAGGCTGGTTTGAAGTAAGGATCATCCCTGCGTATGCGGGGAACACCTGTTCGAAATAAGCCGGAACAGTCATCAGGCGGGATCATCCCTGCGTATGCGGGGAACACTCTATGCTTGCTTCAATTGAAGCGCTATCCACTTCCCCTAACTCCATCAATGCGATTGTGGAATTGCTGGAAGCGTCAGAATTGCTCTTGAATTTGGCACTGGTAAGCGCAACGGTATCGGCGCCCAGGGCAACGCTGGAGAACGAGCCGATAGGTTTGCCGTGGCTGGTGGTATCGGAAATAATCCAGTACACCACGCCATCAACAACGGAAGCGCCATTACTCAACAGAACCCACACCCTTCCGCCTATACGCTTGGCGCGGATCACATTAGCCATGCGGCCGCCGAACCAGCAAGCACGGCCTTCAGCATTGGTATCCATTTGCTGATTACGCACGGTAATGCCTTCAAAGTCGGCGGCGGTCTTTCCGGAAGAGGGCAAGGATATATATTTGGTGTTCATGCCTTCGCGCTGATAGTTATGTTCATCAGCCGGAATAACGGCGGTCACAACGCCAAGTCCGGCCTCCAACCCGTCAGCGCCTACGCTGTCAGCCACGATATAGCTGTCAACCAGGCGCTCATCGGATGCAAAAGCCAGCATGCCCGGCAAGGCGGTTGCCTGCTGGTCAAGATATTGGGACTGGGCAAAGCCAGTTCCGGGGGTAAACAGATTAGGCATGGCTTACGCCTCCTTTCTGCGCCTCAAGGGCGGCATTTTTGATTTTCATGGGGTTAAGCATGCGCTCGCGGTTGCTGGCGGGATTATTCCCGCCTTTCCCCGGAGTCAATGTACCGTTCAAAACTCTATTTTTTTTGTCGCGTTTGGCGTTTTGGGCGTGCGCCTGCACAACCAGAGTTTCAAAAGCGGCGTCATAGGCGTTCTGATCCCAGGTAGAAGGTATTTTAACTTCTCGCTTGCCCATGATGTAATCAACCATGTTCTTACGCCGGGCGGCCATATTGGCCCCTTTGCGAATAGAGTTAAGAACCTTCTCTTTTTCCTCTTTCGCCTCATCTTCGTTTTTGACTTCTCCTTCTTCTCCCAAGTTGTCAGTTTCAGCGTCAACGACCGCCTCTTCTGACTTGCCCTGTTCGGCGTACTCAGCCGCCATGACTTCTTGAGTCTCAGCGCTCAAGAGGCGCTCAATTTCCGCCTTCGCCGCCTCAAGGTTTTTGTCATGTTCCGCCAATTGAGCTTTGAGTTCATCAATCTGCTTGGATAAATTTTCCCTGGCATCTAAAGATTCCTGGAGCTGCTCAGCGTTAAACTGGCGTTCCTCTTCCAACATTCCTTCCGCTTCTTTCTTGTCATCTTCACTGTTGAAGCGAAAGGTGCGTGTCGCATTACCAATGCGTACACTAAACGTATGCTGACCTGTCATAACGTCTCCTTCTAATGGTTTCCTGTTTATAATTCTCACATCGCCGCCACATCTGCCTTGACCTTCAGGCAAAAGAAGAATGTGGTTGAAGCGGAAATTCTTTTGTTCCGCGTTGTATGTTTCCCCGTTATAATCACCGTTGACTATATCCAAATCAGTATCATAAGCGGCTGATACTTCTATAAGTTTCCCCAATTTTATATCTTCAATAGTTGCCGGATCATAGATAATCATGTCGCATTCAAGGCACGCGCCGTCATCGCTGATTTTAGGAGTGCCGGCCACCGTTCCCACGGTATAGCCATCACGCAAAGTATTCTCCGGTTCGCGCCATTCATGCGCGTCAATAATCACCGGCTTGCCTTCAAGCGACTGAATAGCTTCGGGGGTGTATTGGTCTGCGGGAATAAATTCTTTTATTACCGGCAGGCTCTTAAGCTCGTCAGGCGCTTCTTCGGGCATATAGTCATAAATGCCTTCCTTGAGTACATGGGCGGTTATGCGCAACATGCCGTCAGGGTCAATGCGCCAGTTATGTATGCGGCTAAATTGCTTTTTAAGGATGTGGGTCATAGCAGGTTCCTTATCATCCTCGCCTACAAAAAATATGTTGATTTTTTCTTCTTCAGGGTTTATATTTGAATCTAATGGACTTGGCTTATTATCCCAGGCACCCATTAGAAACTCCCTGCGGACCATGACCTTGTTACGCATGCCAACCGTTAGGGAGTTTTTCCTTTTTTCCGCTTGCCGTGAATTATCTAAATACAAGTTGTAATAAAGCTTTCCAAATGCGTCTTTGCCTAAAAGAACTTCAACTTCTTTAGGCTTACCCTTAAAGTCAACTGTTTTAGTAACTGGAATAAATGCTACAATCCCATCTTTTCTTGGATGGTTTAACGCCTCTTCCTTTCCAAGTTTTCCGGTTTCAACAATGCCTTTAAGTGCTGGGAACATTAAAAGCTTATCTTCATTTGCGCTTAAATGAATTGTTTTATCCAGCCCTTTGTCGCTAAAGCGAATCTCGCCTATATCATCCCTATGGGCTGGCTTCCCCTGTAAATTGTTTTTATAATAGTCAACTGCTTTCTGTCGCAGTTCTTTGACATTCTTATATTCACCGAGTTCGTTGCCGGTAATAGTGGTAGATTGCCCACTTCCGTCCTGAGCGGCAAACTTGCCTTGATCATCTCTTTTATGGTCGTCTTCTCTGAATTCGCTCATACAAATTTCAACTTATCTATGTCGATTACTGATTCAGCCGTGCAGCGGCAATTGATTGCCCATCCTGGAGGGCCATCTTCGGGCGGGTTGCGTATACCGTCTTCAGGATTGGGATTCTCTCTCCAGTAATATCTTTTGCCTTCGCGCTCAAAATGATTGCCATGCGCTCTGCTGCCCTTGGGGAAAAGCCCGTCTGGGTTCCCCACAACCCGGATATCTCTGACCGTGCGCCATTTATAAGTTTCTATGCCCAGTTCTTCACACCGGGCCTGAGTAACTGCCGTATTTATTTTGCTGGTCTGGTCACGGGCAATAAGCGCCGCTCGTTCCCGGCTGACCTTGTATGTCTCTTCTATCTGGTCTATGAGAGATCTCCCATCCGGCAAAGGCTGGCCCATATAGTTTTTCAATACCGCCTCTTGAATATCCTGGAAGTATTGATCCGGTATGGAAGAAATGAGGTTAACCGCCTCAGTTCCCATAACCTGAACCGCTTGAGTTATTGCCGGGCCGTCAAATATGGCGGCGAAATCCACGCCCAGCGCGTCCTTTATCCCCTCAGAGAAGCGGCGCTTGCTTTCAGCGTTAGCCGCTCCCACCCATTGACCGGCTAACCTCCTGGCCCTGGTTCCGTATCTCAACCGCCATTCTTCGCGCAGATTGTTCAGCATGGCTTGCAGGGCTTCATAATCTCCGGCTTCTATCATGGCTTTCAAGGCCGGGGAAACCACCACGTGCATTTGTTCAGCCAGGGCCAACAGTTCTTTCCGCATAGCTAATTGAACCGCGCGGGAAGGGCGGACAGCTCGGAACTTGCGTTGCCTGCGGCCCCTTGCGCCTCTTGTTGCGTCTGGGATGGCTACGGGCATTATGCTTCTCCCCCGCCAAAGCCGCCGTCAAAAGGATTTTCGCCTCCGCCGCCGCCATGGGTGGCCAGGAAATCACCGGCTTCCACTTCGCCCTTAAAAATGTCCCTGAGCCGGCATTCGGGATCATCCCTGCGTATGCGGGGAACACGCGGGAAAGTCCGAATGATACTTATACCAGCAAGGATCATCCCTGCGTATGCGGGGAACACGTAGTTTACTTCTGTATCCATAACTTCTCCTTATGTTTTTTCGGTTCTCGGTAAATACCGGCGGAGTCTGGCAGTATTTTTTGAGCGGCTTAAAAAAAAACCATGATTTCCCGCTTATGCCCACCCTTATAAAAGGTATTTTATTTTTAAGCCGCTTGAAAAACCGGAAATCTGCAATTTGCGTCAACCGGCTTAGGCTGTTAATTGGTTTGCAAAAGGACTCATGGCGGATAATTCCTCCCGGCCCGATAAACTTGAACTAAAAATTTTAAAGAAAAGGTGCGGAAAATTTAAAAAATTAATTTTTTTGCGCCTCAGGTATTGCAAATGAGACTTAATTGCTATAGACTGAAGTCAACTTACTCCTTATCCCGTTTCCACTTTTTACCCCTGGAAGGCGTCATGCCTCCAGGGGTGAAAAGTTTTATCCCGGTTGCTTCAAGCGGCTTAAAAGTAAAACCATTACTTTTAAGCCCGTCTCGCCCCTTTAAATAAATTTTGTTTTAAGCCACTCAAGAAAAAACTATTTATTGGCATAAAATTTGCTAATAATTAAGCCGGACTGAGCTAATCCGGAGGCGCGGCTCCAGGGGCCTCTTTCCCCCCGGCCCTGGCCTCTTAACAAGGAGTTTTCATACATGCGGGTAGGCAACAACACTATTTACCGTACTGCTTATAACGGTATTATCCAATTGCAGCTGGAGCAGCAGCGTCTGGGCAATGAAATGAATACCGGCAACCGGGTCAACGCCCCCTCTGACGACAGCTTTTACGCTCCCACCATTCTGAACAGCCGTTATGCCCTGAAGCAGGTGAGCCAATACCGGACTAATCTGGAAGCGGCCCAGACCTGGCTCAAAGCTTCGGAAAACAGCATCACTTCCATGGAAACCCGTTTGACCAGAGCCAGAGTTCTGGCCGAGCAGTTCTCCACCGGCACTTATAACAGCGACCAGTACATGGCCGCCTCTTCAGAAATAAGCCAGATCATAAATGATCTGATTGTTCTGGCCAACAGCCAAAGCAACGGCAGCTACATATTCGGAGGCACCAAGAGCAATATTCCTCCGGCCAATTACAATCTGGTGGCGGCTGATCCCATTAACCTCACCGGCCCGGGCCACCGCACCGCCTCTGAACTCTATTCTGACGGAACCAATGTGTTTTTGCGCCTGACCCGTACCCAAAGCGGCTTGGGCGCTAATATCCAGATAGCCGCGGGCAATACTCTGGGCAGCAGCCAGGGCTTGGATTTCAGCCGCGCTAACTGGACCGTGATTTCCGCGGCTAACCAGGGGCAGGGGCAGATAATTCAGAATAACAGCCCTGGTCTCACTTCCGGCGCTGATTTGGTTTCCAGTCAGGCGGGGGAAAGTTTTTCCTGGCTCTCCGATACGGAAACCGGCTGGCAGACCTTTCGCACCTGGGCTACCGTGACCGCCGGGGCCGGCGAAATAACCATTGATGACCCTGCCGGAACGCCGGTGAGTTATAATTACACCGACGCGGCGGATCTGCTGACCCAGCTCAACAGCTCCGGCGATTCCCGCCTGAGCGCGGTCCTGGACAGCAACGGCGATGTGCGCATCCTTTCCAGCGGCGGCCTGCTCAATATAGTCGATATAGCCGGGGCCGGGGCAAATCTAAACCAGGATTTCAGCCTGGATGACGTAAATAACTATATCAACGACGGGATCAAAGCCAGCGGGACTCTGACCGTTAACGGCGCTTCGCCCGCCTTCCCTCCCAAGGATGACGAATATGTGCGCATAGGCGATATACAAGTCACCTGGAGCGTCATCAAGGCCCAGACGGCCGGGCCTTATAATACGGCCGCCGACTATGCCCAGGGTCTGGCTGATTACATCAACAGCCACAGCGGGCAATACCAGTGTTCCGTGATCAGCAGCGGATCTCTGTCCACGGTGCAGATTGACGCCCAGGTGGCGGGCGGGGCCGGCAACGCGGTGATCGACAGCAACAGCTATGCCTGCGTGAGCAGCGGCGCTCTCTACGGGGGCCTGGATCCCAGCGGCGGCGATATCACTGACCCCGGAACTCTGCACGGTTACGGCTATTCCAATCTTAATATCACCAGCACCGTCAAAGGCCAGGTATTGAGCATCCGCCCGAACCCGCCCGACAAACTGGAAAACGTACTCATAGCCCTGGACTGGATAGATGATCAGGGACAGGCCCGGCATACGGAACTGAATCTGCGCAACGACGGTGAAGCGGGCCGGGTGAATGTGCCGGAACTGGGGCCGGACTTTTATCTTTACCGGGACGGCTACAACTTTGAGGTTGGCGCCACCTTTGAATTTAATCTCAGCCACCTGCAGAATAACCAGGAAGATCTTAACGTCAATTACTCCGCCAATACGGAAATGCGTTATAACTGGAACCTGAATCAGATCCTGGGCGAGGCCATGCGCCTGGATCTGCGGGGCATGGAGACTGTTGCCCGCAACAGCAACACCGGTAACGGCATGGTTACCCTTTCCGGTTATTATGAACCCTATTACGGCAATTCCATTGCCTTTGACATTATTGACAGCCAGAATACGGTTCCGGGCAAGGTGCTGGTGCGGGCCAGCTGGACCGACAAAGATGGCGTCAATCAGAGCCGGACCGTGGCTCTGGACAGCAAGGGCGGCGGTTACGGCGCTTTTCTGCCCATGCTGGACACCTGGGCGGGAATTGATATGAACGGAGCCCAGCCGGCGCGGACCGGGGGAACGGTCAGTCCTGACAGCGGCCAGATTGTCATGCAGGGTTCTTATTCCGGGCTGGCTTCAACCGTCATAAACTACACCGTGAGCGCGGCCGGCCAGCTTAACTCCGGCAACGCGGACAATGAACCGGTGGGGGTCACGGTCGACTGGATTGACGATCAGGGGGTAAGGCATCAGGATGAATTTACCTTCGAATGCGCCGGAGAGGATTTCGCCCAGGAAATTCCCGGATCCGGCGGGCTTAAATTTTATCTCAGCGCCGGGGTTTATAACGACAGCAGCGCGGCCGGAGGTCAGGATGTTTTTCAACAGAAAATAACCCTCTCGCCGGAAAACACCTTTGACGGATTTTTCTTTAATCTCACTCCCGGCGCTTACGAGGCGGGAGACAGTTTCAATCTGGAGCTGCCGCTGAACCAGCAGTATATAATCGACATTCTGGAAAAGTGGCGTCTGGCTCTGGACAGCGAGGATATGGAAGAGGCGCAAAGGTGGAGCCAGCGCGCTTTGGAAGCCATTGCGGCGGCTCAGGCCAATATGCTGGACTGCGCCGCGGATTCCGGATCACGCCAGAACAGGATAAGCGCCAGGATAAACATGCTGGATTCCCAGATGGTCTTTAACACGGAAACTCTCATAGCCCTGCAGGAAACTGACATGACCAGAAACACCCTCAACATCCAGAACCTGCTCAACGTCTACAATAATACCCTGAAAGTCACAGGGGAACTCAGCGAACTGTTTATTTTAGATTACCTGTCATGACTTGAGACCTGCCGCAATTTAGCTGCAACGGGCTAGGCCGGACGGAGATGGTTCCGCCGCTGGGCCAATTTGGGAAACTTGGCGCAGAGAAAGTCTATGACCACAGGAGGGACCAAACCGCCGATATCTCCTCCCAGGCTGGCAACTTCTTTGACCGAAGAGGAGCTGACGTAAAGCCAGTTGTAATCAGTCATCAGAAAAACAGTCTGTACCTGGGGAGCGATACGGCGGTTCATCAGGGCCAGCTGAAACTCGTAGCCAAAGTCATCGCCTGCCCTCAGACCTCTTAAAATCACATTAACCTGTTGTTCAAGCGCGTAATCAACCAGCAGGCCCTCGAAACACTTCACTTGCACTCCTTGCAAGTCCGCGGTGGAATCGTTTATCATGCGCATGCGTTCCTTGGTGGTGAACAGACTCTTTTTCCCCGAATTATGGGCCACCACTATGCTGATGGACTTAAAAATTTCCAGCCCCCGCTTCAAAATCGCCAAATGACCGTTGGTGAAAGGGTCGAAAGAACCGGGATAAATTACTTTTGTCTCCTCCATAGGCCGCTCCTTCAAGTAGTTGGCTGCAAAAAACTCAACTTGCTCCGCCCATAGCGCCTCTGTTCCAGCAGGCGCAGTTTTCCGTAATCATTCACATTTTCCCGCAAAGAATGCTCTATGCCCAGCACCCCGCCCGCAACCAGCCATTTCTGTTCCTCCACCCAGGCCAGCACCTGCCCCGCCAGCCCCTGATCATAAGGCGGATCGGCCAAAATGAGATCAAAAGAAGCGGCCCAGGGACGGCGGAAATCGCTTTGGATCAGCCGGGCCTGAGCGTTCAGGCCCAGATTGGTCACATTGCGCCGCAAGACGCCCCAGGCCCGCTCGTCTTTTTCCACAAAGGCGCAGCAACCGGCTCCCCGGGAGAGAGCTTCCAGCCCCAAAGCGCCGCTGCCCGCGCAGATATCCAGGACCCTGGCCCCTTCCACCAGACCGCGCGCTTCCAACATAGAAAAACAGGCTTCCCGTAACCGGCTCGCGCTGGGCCTGGTGGTTGTCCCTGCAACGCTGAAGATCCGCCGATGCCGCAATGAGCCGCCAATAATTTTAAGCAAAACACTCCTTCCGACGTTCAATCTCCGCTTTGGCCTGGCCGACTGCCGCCAGCCGTTGTTAACCGTTGTTCACCGTTGTTAACGGCGGGCCAATTCATCAGGAAGATTCATTCTGTTATTATACCTGAATTCACGTTTATCATCCTTGCCGGGACAGGCAGGCCTACCAGTATAGCCGACCTGCTGGACGGCATAAGCAGTGACCCCAATGTAGCCAGGAGTCAGTTGATTCTGAATCCTTCGAGCAATGCTGTGGGGGCGAGTAGGCCCCTGCGCAAAGCAGCAAGAAGCGCTGTAAGGGGTGGCTTTATATAGACATATATGCGTACCCCCTCTAATGTATTGTCATTGTTGTCGTTTTAAATTCATGCTATAATCATAATCGTAATCACTGCGTGGAAAGGAGCCAGGGAGACTATGCGTATCCGTGAATTCTTATCTGAAGTGTGGGTTTTCCCAGTGTTGTTAGCCCAAGTTTAACATTTATAAAAATTTTACATTAAAAATCAATAGGTTACAATATCGTCAGGCACTACATTCCTCTGAAATAGCAACTTTGTATTTTTTTATTCCTCCAGGGTCATG
>JAIRYI010000032.1 GCA_031267815.1 Desulfarculales bacterium
AGCCCCATGACCCAATCCCAATCTATCAAGAAGGGGTCATTATCGTTGTTCGCGTTCCGGTTTACCGGCCCGGTGAGCCATTTGATCATCATGCCGCGCAGATACAGCCAGCCCTGGCGCTCGTTTTCGTCTTCTTCTTTTTCGGCCATGCCCAGGGCAATGTCGGGTATGCACAACAGCAGACAGTCTTTATCGTCCAGTTTCCCAAGGGCTTGCAAATCTTCTTTAGTACGGTCAAACAGGGCCTGGGGAGATTCCGGGCCGCTGCCAGAAGGCGGGCCGCTTTCACCCGGGCCGGGTTCCACGCCGATATGAATATGGGCGTTTACATTCACCCCGCCTGACATCAGAGTTCCGTTGACATTGACTTTGCCCCATAAATTAATCAGCGGCGCAGCTATACTGATACAACCGCCGGAATTGAGGCTCACATTGCCGGAATTGGCGCTGATATCTATGTTGCCCGATTCACGGCAGCATATCTGCACATTGCCCGCCTTGGTGCTCAAGTCAATCTTGCCGCCGGCGGAATCCATTTCCAGCCACACTTCCGGTTTCTGGTTCAAAAACCCGCCCAGGTAAAAGCCGTCGGCCTGGTCGAAGACCCGGAAGCTGGCCGGGGGAACCGGCTCTTGGGAACCTTGCTTCACCCCTGAGCTGTCACGCTTGGCAAAGACGGCCAGACCAATATCCCCCGGCGCCGGGTCTATGACCAGAGCCGCCTTTCCTCCCTGAACGCGGGAGTAAGGCAGATGATACAAGGTGGCTGGGGGCAGGGTGTTGTTGTAGGCGTCGGTCTGGCAGACCAGGGGTTTTACATCCACGTATCCGGCCGGGTTCCCAGCCCCTCCGGCTTGAACAGACATGACCGTGACCACTTCGGCGGTGTTGACGGTTCCCCGGATCATGCTTTCCACCAAAAAGGAGACGGCATTGGTGAGGGTGTTGGCGTCGGTGAGCCTTTTGACGCCTTTTACGGTTCCGTTATTTTTCATTGTAAGCCGCCTCCATTTGGCTTTCCCAGCTGCCGCCAACGGCGTTGCTTAACTTATGGGTAAGCTTGGTTATGCGCCATACCCCGGAAGCGCGGGGGACTATGCTTTCCACTTTTATCAATCCGCCGTAGCGCAGATCCGGGTTGAAGATACAGCGGCAGGATATGCCGTCCTGGCTGAAAGTGGGATAGCCGATCATCCCCGTGTCCCTGGTCAGCAGCACCGCGTCGCCCTGGCGGGCCTTGCCCGTGGGCAGGATTGTGACTTGGCCGTCGTCTATGATCAGTTCGCAGTCCACATCGCGGGCCAGCTTGGTCATTTTATTGATAGGGGAACCCGGATAGCAGGCGTTGCGCACAGAAGAGGTAACGCCTTCATTTTTGTAGGTATAACCGGCGGCTTTGCTGTACATGGCAAAAAGCCGGTCAGCTTTGGCTTCTCCTTTCACGGTGTCTGTGGGGACGGCAATTTGCTGAGGATAACTGCCGCTGTCCGCCTCGATTTGCATACAAGGATCGGGAACCTGATTGAAGTCGGCAAAGGCGCTGGTGATTTCACCCGCATAGACCAGGACTTTGGCGCCGCCCTTTTCTCCGGCCTTGATGCTGATAAGATTGTGCTGGGATTCCAGGGGCCGGAAAGAGAGCATGGTCAGTTGGGCCATATCTTCATATTGCAAGCCCCATATTTTGACCGAAGCGCTGTTTTTTTCGGGCAAGCCCGGTTTTTGCACCGCGACCTCACATTCCAGGCCTTCAATAATTTTGGTATTGCCGCCTTCAGAAAAGTTATCCTGGCCCAGGGTGACGGCAATCTGAATGGTTTTGAGAGTAAAGCTTGACGGCATGGCTAAAACCTCAGCGTTTGCGGCGCTTCTTCATCCGCCCCTACATAGACCAGCGCCCAGCGTCCGGACGTTCCGGTATGTAGCCCTTGCCAATGGGGCGGCCGGTTGCCCTCCAGATCAATAAAGTGAAGGGTCCCGGCAAAGTTCTGGGAGCGTGATTGCACGATATCGGCCCGGTTCTGACAGATGGCTCCCCGGCAAATAACCGATTGGCCCACTTCCAAATCCAGGTACAGGCGTTCTTGGCGCCAGCGGATGGATATGGTGCAATACTGGTCAGCCAGGATTACCTTGAAGCTCTGAGCCGGGATCTGGGTAAGAGGTATCTGTTGCATATCAGTTTGGTCCAATAAGTATTTCATACCGGAGCAAAGCCTCCACTCTGCCGTTATTAACCGTGTCCGCGCTGGTGGGATTTTTGGGCTTGGTAATGACGGTGGCGGCCGCCTGGGTTATTACTTCGCGAACTTCAACAAGATCAAGCTCCACGGTGAGCATGCCGGCGCCGGCCTCACGGCTGCGCTTGTAGGAATACTTCTCCAGGGTCATGCTCTGATACAGGGCCGCCGGCGTCACCACCGCCAGCTTGACCGCTTGGCGCTTATATTGCTCAAGCCGGGCCAGGATGTATTCAAAATCTGAATCACTGCCCTGGGCGGCCAGGCTCACCCGGATGTCCAGAGGGCTGTCGGTTTTGTTGTAGCTGGCAAAGCCTCCGGCCTCGATGGGATACGCCAGGGCCTGGCTCCGGCTGCGCAGATCAAGATCAATAAAACTGGTAAAGGTGATTGCGGCAGCGCCGCTTTCATCCCAAAGCGTCCAGTCCTTATTCATGGGTTTCGCACTCCCGTGTTGTAGGTTGCGGTCACGCGCCGGACTTCATTGCCGGTTTCACGGGCAATCCCGGCCGGGTCATTGCTTTGGGCGTTAACGGTTATACCGCCCACGTTAACCGTGGTTTCCGAGCTGTTATCTATCGGCCCGGAGGCAAAAGCCAGACTCATCCCAGCCATAGTCCCCCAAGCGCAGAGGACGGCGGCATCTTGATATTGAACGCCAAATTGCCTTACCTGGGCGTCCGCCCGGCGGCTTGCCTCCCGCGGATTGGCGGCGGCGCTGCCGTCGCTTAAAAGGCCCGCGGCTATGAGGCCAGTAATAGCCGGCGCCGGATTGGAAAGAGCGGCTATGCCCATAAGGCGCATGGCGATAGCAGCGCCTTTTGAAGCGAAGGCGGCTATCCCCAAGGCCGGGCCACAGTGCTTGAGAAGGTTAAATTTTTTATCCCCCTTCCTGACCCTGGCGGCGGTTTCCTCAAAAGCCCCGAATTTCCGCAGCAGATGTTCAATGACTGATTGGCCGCCGTTGATAAAGCCCCATAAGCTGCCGAAAGCCGGCATGGTTCCAGCCCCTGCCGCGGCCCTGCTAAACAGCGCCCTATCTCTCATATACCCTTTGACCGTACTCCCGGCGGCCGGCGTTCCGGTTATGGGCGCGGCGACAGGAAAAAATCCCTGGAGTTTACCTCCCAGCCGGAAGCCCAATTTTTTAGCTTCTTCTTCCAGAGTTGTCATTTCCTTGGGGGCCTGTCCGGCTCCCTGGGCGGGCATGGCCAAAATCTGGGCGCTTTTTCCCCCGGCTTTTTTCAGGGCGGCGCCGGTTTGCCTGGCTTCGCCGGCGCCTTTGCCGGCCGCGTTTGCTGTATCGCGCATGCCCGCACGCATGCCCTCGGACATGCCCGCGGACATGGCCGCGGCAAAGGCGTTAACCGCTCCGGTAAGGCTGTCAATGAAAGTTTGCAGTTTGTCCAGGGCGGCGTTGAAGCCGCCTGGTTCAAGGCCCAGAGAGATTGCCATGCTGTCAATGACATTAGCGGACATGCCTGTTCCTTTCTGCCGATATCCATTCGTTATAATTCTGGACCGTAATTATTTCCGCCATGTTTAATGCATCCTCATAACTGTAGACGGTCTGCAGTTCATGCAGGCTGGCCAGACGCCTGATCACAAGCGCGCCTATAAGCCCTGACACGTTGGCATATTCCGCGTAGCCGCCGCCCGGCGGCTCTACGGCGCTTCGGAACCGGGTTTCGCGGGGGAGCCGGAGAGCCTTGCGGCTTCCGGCTCCAAAAAACCCAGGTTCAGCTTGACGGCCTCCATGCGCAGTTTGAAAAGAGTGGTTACGTCTATAATGTAGTTATCCACGCTTTCCTGGGTGCAGCGTTCTTCCACTCTTTCCACCAGACGGGAGCAGCAGCCCAGGAGTTCATCCAGCAGAGGGCTGGCTTTTTCATAGTCTATATTGCCCAGGGCGCTCAACCCTTTTTCGGCCAGAAAAGTCCCGGTCGCCTTGAGGTCCGCCCCGTCAGGCACTTTAGCGCCGGCGCCGGACAGCAGGAGCAAAGCCCGGATAATCCATGCTTCAAGTTTGGTAGCCGGCATTTCCCGGATTTTGAAGGTCAGTTCCTGTTCCCGATCCTGGATGGTGATGATGGTTTCTTTACGGGCCATTGGTTTATATCCTCGCGCGTTCGAGCCGCTCAAAATGGAACAGCCAGGTGGTGGGGCCAAGGACTTTCCGCATGGGCGGAACGATGACGCCGTTTTTTAAGACCCCGTTGGACCAGGTTATACGCTCGCCTATGCTGGGCAGGGCCGCCACCAGGCCGCAGGCGTAAACGCGCTTATTGGCGGCCATGGCTTCCCATAGAGTGGACAGGCTGAAACGGCTGGGGCTGGCCGCCTCCAAAGTGACAGTTACCGGATATATGACCGGCGTATAACCTGCCGCCATATATCCGTCAACCCCCATGCGCGTTTCCGTGATCTCCACGGAGTCCATATTGGCTGACTGGTCAGTGCCGAACATTTGCAGGACAATACCGGCGGGGAATATCTCGCCCACGGTGAGGACAAGCTCGGCGTTGGCGCTGGTTATATCAAAATTTAAATTTGTCAAAGGCATGGCTTAAAACCTCCTTGATTAAAGAATGGCCGTGCTGGCGACTTGGATTTTCTGCACCGCGCCGCCGTAGGTATACCAAAGGGAAATAACCGGACTGCCGCGCTGGGCGCGTACCGTTGCTCCTGGGTCAAGCACCTGGATGTAATAACCCTGAGTCCACAGCTCACCCGAAATATCCAGCCCGGCTTCGTTCATAATTTCTGATTTCTGCTGTTCCGACAAAACCACGCCTTGCTCTATGGCCGCATTGTTGCGGGCTTCGTTTATGGGGTCCATCATCCAGGCGGCGATCATGGTATAACCGCGCTGGCTGTAGGGTACGCGCCCGCTGGTGGTTATACCGTCCATAAGCGCTGCCTGGAGACGGTTGTTAAGCCATATCGAGTTTACATAGGGGTCGATATAACCGTAATCCGAGGCTGAGAGGCAGCCGGGATACAGAAATACAAACTCCGCGTTGCGGGTGGCGAAGTTGCCAAAATAGTTGCAGCCCTTGCCTTCCAGGATGGCCGCGGCGGCTTCATCCACCACCCAGGGGGCCAGGCCGCTTTGCCGCTTGAAGGACACAGTAATTGTGCCGTTGACTCGCTGCCAGGCAATGGAGGCCACTACCCCCATGATGAAGGCCGCGTATTCCAGGCCGCCGTAAATGATTGCCGTATGGTCAAAACCGGCCTCTTGCAGGCGGCTGGCCGGGTCAGCCTGGGAATCCGCCGATACAGTGAGCGGGTCGGTACTCCAGGCCACATAGAGCCAACCGTAATTGGCGCCGGCCCAGGCCGCCCAGGCAAGCGTTTCTTCCCCGTCTGTTTCCCAGGCGGTAGTAAAACTTACCCAGTTCTGGGTTTTAGCCCGGACGGCCGCCATTTGTTCAGCCACAGACAGTTTGTCCAGACCTGGAGAAAGAACAGCCCCGGAAGATTCGCTCAGGTTCAGCAAAGCCGAAAGGTCTGTTCCTCCCGAACCTGCCGCCGCCCAGGAGACTTGCGAGTTGGCTCCCGCTGTGGGGCTGGTGACGGTAAAGGCCCCGGTCAGGCTGGACCAGGAAACCGTTGTTCCGGATTTTTCCTCGGCCAGGGCGGCTTGCAGTAGCGCGGCCGCGTCGGAATAACTGCCGGCGCTGGAAAAATTGACGTTCGCTATACTGACGGCGGTGTTGTCAATGCTTAATGCCATTCCGCCATCGGTGATAGTTTTAAGCTGGGCCACCGTCTGAGTCATCTTGCCGCCCCGCGTCCAGGCGGGCGCGTCTTCGCCAATACGCCGGGCCACCAGGAAAGCGCGGGGCGCGGCCTGCTTGTTGTTGTAGCTGGTAAAATAGATATCAGCGGCCAAGTATTCCGCGGAGTTCAGGCCGAAGTAGTCTCCCACCGCCGCCGCGCTGGGGAATGATAAAACCAGGGCGCCGGCCGGTATCAGCGGGTTTGCCGACAGGAGCAGCCCGTTAAGTTCCAGGTTGGCGCTGCCGCCGTTAATAACCCGCGGCAATACATTTACAATATGAGAAGCGGGAATCGCCATGTTTTAAAAACTCCTTGTTATAGGGTGATGCGCGTCTGCATCTTCAACGCGCGATGCTTTTGCGCTGTCAAAATAGGGATATTCAACTGTTATGCCCTCATTAAGGCTCAAATGCAGGGTGATGGCATAGCGCTTTACAAACTGATTAGCGGCGCCGGTAAAAGACAACTCGCGCACATCACCGGCATACAGCGCCGACATGCCGCGCTCATTAAAAAATTGCGCTCCTATGCTTGAGCCGGCGACTATGCCTAAGCGGCGCGCTCTTTGCCTGGCCTTGTCATCCTCGGAGCAGAAATCAATCTGCACCCGCACTTCAACCAGAGCCTGTACGGTTAAAATACCCGGCTTGTTTTTATCAGGTTCCGGGGCGATGAAGGTTTCAACCGCCGTTCCGTGCTGGCTGTCAAACAAGATACTGATAACCGCATAATCATCGGTTTCCGGCGGTAATGAGATGTGCTTCCGCCAGTCCTGAATAACCGTGTCAGGGGTTAAGGCCGGCAAGGCGTAAGTCAGTACGAACTCCCGGCAAGCCTCATAGACGTCAGGCTCAATTAAAGGCACAGGGTTTACAGGGTAAGCAGTATCAGCCATTATCTACCTCTGCTCGATAAGTTGTTCAAACATTTAATTCACCTCTGCCAAAGCCTAAAACCGCATCCCCGCCCCCGATTAAAGCGCCCCGCCTCCTGGCCGTTAAACAGACTCGCCGCCTGGCGCGCCGGTAAAAACTGAGAGGCATATTTAGCCGTGTTTTCTATCATGCTCCTGCTGTATTTGTTCGGGCCGCCCAACAGGCTGTCCAGGCTTTTCCCCTGCCCTTGCAGCATTAAACCCGCCCCTTGAGTATGGGCCGGATAAATTTTCATAGGTGGCGTTAAGCTCCTGCATGAGCGCCGCTTTATCCAAGGGCTTGGCCTCGTCATATCTGGCCTTGAAGTCATCTTTAATTTAGTGTTAGTGTTTATTTGCACTGTCATTTATTAAGGTATCTTGTCAAAATACCCAATATAAAATTATAGTAACAGGTTGCACCAATACTGTCAAGGTATTTTGTGCAAGCTTGCACTATTTTTATTTTCAGAGGATACTAAGAGAAGCGCTGATTAATTCGCTTAACTGCATAATTCAGCCCGCTTCTGGATTGCATCAAACGCTTACGAGTGCCACTCGCAATGACGGGAAAGCCGTGAAAATTCACGCGATTTTCCATCCGTCATTCCGTGGTTCCTTGAAAACGCTTTTCGCGTTTTGCTGGAATTGTCCTAAGAATCCAATCCTAATTAATAAGTCCTGAACTTAGCATCTGTCGATAAATAACTTGACTATTAGCAGGGAGCAATAATATAGTTCCAAGTAGGTAATATATTCGCAGTTTGAATATTTATTGCCGCAAATTCCTCATCGCTTACTTTTTTGCCAATTTCATATACAGTATCATCTTTCACACAAATGATTTTCAATCCCGTTGTAGTTGTTGTGCTGCCTATCAGCTGTATGACTGTCTCAACGCTTATCAATGGCTGACCCCTCCAATGACTTGTAATGTAGCAAAACATCCTGTGTTCCACCTTGTTCCATTTGCTTGTTCCCGGTGGAAAATGCGATACATGAACATCAAGGCTGCTCTGGTTTGCAAATTGTTGCAATTGGAATTTGAAAAGCCTGTTCCTGCTCCCATTGCTGCCGCCACCATCGCAATTGATGTAGATTCTCTTCGTCTTCGGATATGTGTTCCGCCCTAATGCCAGCCACCATCTCGATATGCTTTCCACTGCGAATTCTGATGTGTCCGAAGAAACTCCTAAATTGACAAACCCTTCATTTCTGCCTATGTCATACACACCGTACGAAGTCACTTTCCCCAATCCTTTTATTGGAAAATCATGGTCAAGCACTTTTACGGGAGTGTTCTTTTTTCTGTATGTAATGCCATTGTTTTTAAAGTTTCCGATATTTGCCTTCTTCTTGGCGTCAACTGCGATAACTGGAACACAAGCATCCAAAAACCTTTTTGCCTCATTGTTGATGAACCGAAACTGTTCATCTCTGTCAGGATGCTCTTCTCCGACTTGCAACATCTTCTGATTCAACTGCAGACTGTAACCCAGATCTTTTAGAATATCCCCAACTGCATCGTGACCAATTTCATATTCTTTCTCTTGCAAAATCTGCTGGATCTTCCTTGTGCTTTTCGTGGTATAGGATAATGGTTTCTCGGGATTTCCAAAAGTCGCGCCGCATACTATACTTTCGATATCTTTTGCGATATCAGGATACTTCTCTTTGATCGATTTCCTGCCACCACCGGCCTTGCGAATCCCATTGATGGTATTTTCTCCGCTCTTGTTCTCCTTCATTCCGGCCACAATTGTGTTTCTTGACTTGCCACTTATTCTTGCTATTAACGCCACGCCACCTCGACCTAATGCCTCTGCTTCGCTTCCCAGATATTGTCTTAGCTGTTTCTCGTTTAATCTCGGCATCATCAGCGCGATTTTTCTCTCCAATGCGGCATACATAAGAAACCTCCTAAA
>JAIRYI010000036.1 GCA_031267815.1 Desulfarculales bacterium
ATCCAGCAGAACGCCGCTCTGGTGGAAGAAATTTCCGCCGCTTCCGATAATCTCAACTCCGCCGCCGCCGCTTCCCTGGCTCAAGTTAAGCAGTTCCACACCCGGGACAGCAGCGGCCAGGCCTATAAAGCCCTGCCGGCACACTAATCAGATACCTGCCGCAAATTGCCCTCCATGGCAATTTGCGGCAACATACCTGAGCTACGGACGCGTAAGCGTTTGCTGCGCCCCTGCGCCGCTTCATAAAAATCCTCACGGATTTTTATGAAGCGGCGCAGGGGCAAGAACACCGTTTGAATCCGGCGGGATTGGGTATAAAATATTCTATGGAGAACGGTTTATGAAAATTTTTCTGGGAATGTTCAACATTTCTTCTCTGTATCAGGAATATGTCAAAGGCTTCACCGCCTTGGGGCATGAGGTCTTCTCGGTGGATTTTATGCCCGCCGAAAATATCATAAATGATGAATACACCAGCCTCCAGGTGCCTAATTTTATCCGCCTCAAAATGGAGGAGGAGAATACTTCCGACCCCGCGCGCCAGGAATACTGGAGCGATTATTGCGCGAAATGGGCCTGGCAAAAAGCCATGGAAGCCGACTTATGTTTTTTTATGTGGCTCACTTTTACCCATGACAACAGAGACTTGGCCTGGCTTAAAAACGCGGGCAAAAAAATTGTGGTGCGTTTTATCGGCACTGAGAGCAGAGTGGCGGAGCTTGACGAACAGTTTAACGCCCTCCACGGCAGAGCCCACACCGATTACAGCTTAAGCCGCGGATGGGAAGAACTGGCGCAAAAAATACACTATGTGCGCAGCGCGGAAAAATACGCGGATCTAATTCTTGGCCCCAGCACCTTAAGTTTACGCCCCAACTATCATGATTTTTTCACAATTGACTACAGCGGCATTCCTTTTGATCCCATGCCCCGTGAAATTCCGGTTCTGCTCCACGCTCCCAGCAGCACGGCCACCAA
Organism: Desulfarculales bacterium; assembly: GCA_031267815.1. Classification (GTDB taxonomy): domain Bacteria; phylum Desulfobacterota; class Desulfarculia; order Desulfarculales; family Desulfarculaceae; genus JAIRYI01. The sequence continues at coordinate 979 of JAIRYI010000036.1, forward strand.
AGGCACTCAGGAATGGCAGCGGATTTTTGCCCAGCTGGCCGGCCAGGGCCTGAAATTCGAGCCCCGCCTGGTGCAGGAAATGGAACACAATGAATTTTTAAAAGAATACGCCAAGGCGGATATTCATTGCGGCGGACTCTATATTGGCGGTAAAGCGGAGCTGGAAGCTCTGGCCGGGGGGGCTGTTCCTCTGGCCGCTTCTGCCAAGTGGCCCCCGGACGGGAGCAGTGTGGGCGGATATATCCGGGAGTTGACCTCAATTACCGCCCAGGCTCTGGGCCTGGATAAAAACAGCCCGGAATTCGCGCGTATTCATCAAATCAAAAGAGAATATTGCCAGGGAAACTCTGATTATTTTTCGCTGGTGCAACACGTCACCCCCCAGAGCGCGGCTGACGTCTTACGCTATTTCATCCTTAATCCGGAAAAACGCTATCGGCAGGCTGTGGCGGGCCGGGAGTTTATTGAAAAATATTGTTCGCCCCAGCGGCGCTGCGCGGAAATATTGGATATGCTCGCCAACCCCGATTCCGCGGAAAGCCAGGCTAAGTTGTGGAATTTTGATTTTTTCCACAAAAAATACCGGCCGCGCCAGGACGCAAAATGGCTGGATATTTTAAATAAGGGCACCGCTACGGTTCGCGATTGCCAGTGGTATAAACAGTATATCAAGCCCCTGTCGCGGGACGGTTTATTATTTTAAGCCTCGCCGGCATTTGTGCTGGCGCGGCTTAAAATTTCAAAAGGCTGGAGCGAAATCATGTTTTCGCTCCAGCCTCCCAATGGAATCCAAATACCGGTTATTAAGGCTTGATTGAGTAACTGGGCGAAAGGCTGGTACCGCCAATACTGAAAGTTCTGCGCGGCAACAAGTCAAGTCCGGTACGTTCAAAAATTACGCGCCACCAGTCCCAGGCCAGCCCTGTGCATGCCCAGGCCTTCACGCATATATTACGCGCGTTTCCGGGCAGGTTGATCTCGGTGGAGAACGGAGCTGTCAGATCTTTCTCGTTTTTGTCCCATGACTTGTTTGTCACTTGCAACTCTCCCTTGGCGTTATAAGAGTGTTCCTCCCAAGTAACCTTATATTGTCCCACATACCAGCCGGAATGGTTCAGGGCTACGATGCCGTCAGTAAATTCTTGGCTGCCGGTTTCCACATACTGGGCTGTATACTTTACGGCCGCCATTCTCCAATCTTTCAAAAACGCGGTGGCGTAATATATCGGGTACGCTGGGTTGCGGGGAGAGTATTCCGCGTTCTTGGCCAGCAACTCGGCGATGTCGGCCATATTCTTCTTTTGCAGCACCTCTATGTGCGACTGGGCCCCTCCGCCCAGAACATAAGCCGTAAATGTCGTATTGTTCAAAATTTCCTTATACTTAACGTCAGAACTAATATTCATGTTGTTTACGGCCGCTTTAAACGCGGCCTCCACTTCTGATGAGTTGGAAGCCGTTTCAAGCTTGAGAAAGACTGTCCGCCCATAACCCGCATGCGTAACCATGACAGGCGGCGAACTTGCGCTTACTCCGGCAGCGGCCAGATCGTCCCATTTCACTTTATCGGCAAACAACATGGAAGGCGAGGAAGCAAGGGCGGTGTTCACCGTAAAATAAATTTGCTTGAACATGACAACCATCACGCTTGTTTTTCTCTCCATAATAGCGCTGAAGTCTATATTCATGCTCTTCGAAACTTCTGTTATTCCCATGCCGAACTTGGCCTTTATCTGTGACTCGCTATACACCATGCTTTCATTGTACACAAGCTTTGCCAGCGTCTTATAACGCGAAGAATATTTTGTATTCCATATATCAAGAACTTTATTGAGAGACGCTTCATACGCCAGGCCATTTTCAAGATTTTCAACTTCAAATGTGGCGTCTTCGGCCATACCCGGAAGATCCACACGCATTTTCAGCGGAGCCCGTTCAACCGGCACAACATCGGGCTGATTGTCCACCAGACGTGAATTAGCCAGCAGCAAGGCGCCGGGATAAGTGCGGGAAGCAATAGCCCCCACAACGCTGATGCTTTCTTCAGAATTTTCGAGAGATCTAAGACTGCGCGTAACCACAATATAGCGATTACCGTTCCTATGACCTTCCTTGGGAATAAAACTCGATACGCCGGTTCCCTTGAACACCAACACTTCATTTTCATTGTAGGCTAACGCGCGCAGTTTCGAATCAATATCGGACATGTCATATTCTCCTAAAGCCAGATTGTTGATAGAAAGAGATGATAAAGGCACTTACGGCGCCTCTAAAATTGGTCTTCCGAGCCGATCGTAAAACAAACCGAAATCCTTGGGGGCGCAATGCCCGGATACATTCCTTGCCAAATAATTTATGCTTTTTCCTTTCTATATGCTTTTATAGTATAACAATATTTCTTGCATTATAAATTAGGAAATGATATCAGAAGGTAAAGTGATATATTTAGCCGTCGGGCATGTCTCCCGCAGACGGATCACGCTCATTCAAGATTCGGGGACCTGCCTGAACCGCTTCGGGACGGAACGGACAGGATTATAAAGCCGTTAATATTTTGTTTAACAAACTGGACTTTATCCTGCGCGCTGAAAAGCTGGACGAACAGCAAAAGCGGGTATAAGTCTGGCTTTGCAAGCGGGCGGGTCATAAAAATACCATCATCTTTTTATCGCCCATGCCGCTGATTAGCGTTTCACAAAATCCTCTTTGAAACTAATCGCAGTGGATGTAAAATTAAAAAATACCTAATTTTTAGCGGAGTCATTTCGTGTCCAAAGTTGCTATCATTATTCTCTGCATAAGCGCCTACCTGATGATAGGAAGCATAGTCGTCATTGGCACCGAATCGTTACAGCCGTCCTTTATGGAATTATGAGCAGAACCCAACAGGCTTATATCCTGGAGCGCGTTATTAAAGGCTATGAACGCTTTTTTGCCTTGCGCCCTGAAATCATTAAACCCTCCTGGGAAATGGCTTGTATATATTACGCCTATGCCCACGCGGCGGAAGACAAGGAGCGGGCGGATATTTATCTGCAAAAGGCGGCCTCTATTTGTTATGACATACTGCTCCATACCGGCATTAGCAATGATTTCCTTAAGGCCATTTGTTACTATTTTTTAACCCAGCATGACTGGCAAAAGATAGAACCGGCGCTGCAAAACCTGGACAGGTCATTTCATGAGGGGCGCAAACTGCTGTCCGCTTCTGACTGGGGGAAAGCGCATCCCCAGGATAAAGAAAATTCCCTCTGGACTATAGGGTGGCTTGATAATATCATCCAACAAGATATGCCAAACTCCTCCTGGCTCAGCATGTATCATGCTACGGGCTGGAGGCGCCGGAGCAAACCCAGGCCTATCTTAAGCGGGCCGCGGATATTTACCAAAAGGCCTGCCTGGAGGCCCGTTCCGGTGAATACTTATTTAATTGCCTGTTCCGCCTTGTGCAGGTGGAGTGGGACGGAAATCGCCTCCTGCGGCGTCTGCAGCAAATCGAGTCCAGCCTGAAGGTCAGAGCGGGGAAATTCACCTGGCCCTGGCTGCTTCCCCCCTCAGGCGTGGATATCTGGACTCCGCCGCCGCTTAACGAGTGGTATCAACTGGGTTACTCTGACTACAAATTAAGAACCGCGCTTTCCTCCAAGTGGCTCAGGAGATGGTTCTCCTCAAACAGTAATCTTGATGCGCAGACAGAACGGCTGGCGCGTCTTTGTCTGGAGGACATATTCATACGGGCGGGTTTTAGCGAAGTGAAGTGGTCCTTTTTTTTCGACAGGTAAATTCAGTCCATGGAGACATCAATAGGGAATTGCTGTCCGTATATTGCGGCGCTTAAATTCCGTTATTTTTTTCTGTCCTCAACTTTATCAAAATGGGAAAACTGCATGGTGAACACTCCTCTGCCCTGGGTAGCCGAACGTAAGGAAGTGGAATAGCCGAACATGGCCGCCAAGGGAGCGTTGGCCCGAATCCGGCTGCTGCCGCCGGCTGGGGAAATATCTTCCACCGAACCTCCCCTGGCATTAATTTCGCCAATAATTTCACCCATAAATTCCTCCGGCACAGTTATTTCCACCCGCATTATGGGCGCCAGGAGCATAGGATCGGCTTTGTTCAAAGCCTGACGCAAAGCCAAAGCGCAGGCCAATTTGCAGCCCAGTAAAGTGGAGAGTCCTGGGATATAACTGTCGCAGCGAATCAGCACGCTGATATCCAGCATGGGATAGCCCATGATAACTCCTGAACGCAGGGCGTCCTCGGCCGCCTCAAGCAGCAGGGGACGGAGTTCGGGAGGAATGTCTTTCCCCTCAACCCGGACGGTGTTGCCCGCTCCCCGGGGATTGGGGGACACTTCCAGGCCAATTTCCCCCACCTGGCGCTCACCGCCCAATTCGCGGTCGAATTTTTCCCAGGCTTCGGCCGGGGCGCTTATAGTTTCCCGGTAAACCACCTGGGGCCGCCCCACATTGGCCCTGACGCCGAATTCCCGCTCCAGGCGATGCACCAGAACCTCCAGATGCAGCTCGCCCATGCCACTGATTATGGTTTGCCCTGTATCCGGGTCATTCCGTACTTTAAAAGTCGGATCCTCATCGCTCAGACGTTCCAGGGAACTGACCAGTTTATCCTGATCGCCGACGGTTTTGAGTTCCACCGCCACACTTATTACCGGCTCCTGAAAAATTATGCTTTCCAGAAGCAGAGGCCGGTCGCGGGTAGTTATGCTATCTCCGGTGGAAGCGTTTTTCAGCCCCATAACCGCCACAATGTCGCCGGCGCTGGCTGTATCCAGGCGTTCGCGTTTGTTGGCATGCATGCGCAAAATGCGCGAAGCTTTTTCCGCCTGATTTTTTCCGGGCAGGAACAGTTCGTCGCCTTCTTTGATCCGGCCGGAATAAATGCGCACATAAGCCAGCTTGCGCCCTTGATCCATCTGTATTTTAAAAGCCAGGGCAGCCAGCGGAGACGAGTCGTCGGCCAAACGGCGCTCTGTTTCCCCGGTATTGGGATTAACCCCTTCCACCGGAGGTATGTCCAGCGGCGAAGGCAGATAGTCGGCCACTCCGTCCAGAACCATCTGTACCCCCTTGTTGCGTAAGGCGCTGCCCACAAACACGGGCACCAGGCGTAAATTCAGACAGGCCCGGCGGATGGCCTGTCTGATCTCTTTGACGGTAAGGGGAGAGTCATTCAGATAGAGATCCATCAGGTGATCATCCGCGTCAGCCAGAGTCTCCAGCATGGAGGCGCGGGCGGCCTGAGCCTCCGCCGCTATTGATTCAGGGACAGGTTCGCGGGAGACGGTGGCGCCCTGGTCCTTTTCCGCAAACAGAAGCAGCTCCATTTCCAGCAGATCAATAACCCCGCGGAAAGAATCCTCCTCTCCCCAGGGCATGGTCAGCAAAATAGGGCAAGCCATCAGCTTTTCCCGCATCTGCTCCAGGACATTTTTGTAATCAGCGCCCACTCTGTCCAGCTTGTTGATGAAAGCTATCTTGGGCACTCGGTAATGATCGGCCTGATGCCACACGGTTTCGGATTGGGGCTGCACTCCCCCCACCGCGCAGAATACCGCCACCACTCCGTCCAGAACCCGCAGAGAGCGTTCCACCTCAATGGTGAAATCAACATGACCGGGGGTATCAATAATATTGAAAACATTGCCCCGCCATTGACAGTAAGTGGCGGCGCTGGTTATGGTAATACCCCGTTCCTGTTCTTCTTCCATCCAGTCCATAGTAGCCGCGCCGTCATGGACTTCACCGATTTTATGAGTCTTGCCGGTATAAAACAGAACCCGCTCCGTAAAAGTGGTCTTGCCGGCGTCGATGTGTGCTACTACCCCAATATTACGAGTTTTTTTTAATCTTGGCTCTCCGGCCATCGTCTTTTTTCCCCACCTGTGAACTATCCGGAAACGCTTCTGAACACCCCGCTCCGGCCGGGGCAAAACTTCATACGGTTTTACCGGCTGTTGTCGGCTGCCTGCCGGCGGATGATATTGTCTGTCAGCTTAATGATATAGAGACCTGCCGCATATTACAAATATACGGCAAGCCTCTCTCGCCTTTGGCTATTTTGCGGCATAACAAACTGCGGACGGCAATATATTATGAGAATAAAAAGCGGTTTCTTGTGTTTGGCACATTGAGGCGAAGTGCCGTAAATTCAATCCCAGAGCCTGTCCCCATAATTGTGAACGCAACAGGCTGACAAGTTGTTGTGTTGTACTCCTGATGGAATCATCCTGCCTGATACATTCAGGTGTGGGTAATACTGTGCCATACCATTTAGGTCTGCCCCGTCGTAAAACAGCTTCTGGGTCCGGAGGAGAAAACAATCTGGCATCTTTACGGA
>JAIRYI010000043.1 GCA_031267815.1 Desulfarculales bacterium
TCTGGCCGAAGCCAGAGAAAAGGCGCGCATGGATTTTGAAGACAATTATAACGGAGCCTATAAAGAAGGCGAGCGGAAAGGAAAGCTGGAAGGAATACTGGAAGGAAAGCTGGAAGGAATACAGGAAGGCGAGCGGAAAGGAAAGCTGGAAGGAATACTGGAAGGCGAGCAGAAAGGGCGGCTGGAAGTAGCTTTAAAAGCTTTACGTGAAAACATGCCTGCGGAAACAGTTGCCCGGCTTACCGGCCTGCCGCTGGCGGAAATAAAACAGATTGCCGCCCAGCTTGATCCAAATAGTAATTTTTGAGTACCAGCCGCAAAATATCTTGAGAAGGAACGAAAAGAAAACCAGCGCATGGTGTACTATTTTGACATAGAAAAGTGAAAAAACTGTTCCCGCCGGGATGGTTGTTGCAAGGCAGGAGCAACGAGCAAATCGTACTCGGTTCCATCACGAGTACAACGCAGGTTAAACACGCGGCGTTCCAAAATACAGAGCATTTCAAAAGTCCGATGAAATCCCGGTATAAAATAGAGCAAAAGAATGCGGATTTAAAGAATAATTACAGGCGCCGCAAAACGGACAGTTGCGGCGTCCGAGCTATGCCCTTACAGGAGGTCATGGCTATTTTTTGCGCGAATCTCAAACGAATCCACCGCCTGAGCGGTGAACGGTCATAGACAACGGGGTTTACGCGTTTCATTTTACGGCGGTGAAGCCGTTTCCTTCGGGTGATTTTTGCCGCGGCCCCTAGGGCCGTGATATAGTTATATTGCCGAAAAGCTTACAAACCACAGAAAAAGGCGGAAGAATTTGCCCCAGGAATATGAAAATCTGAAATCGCTGCTGGAGGAGGCCCACAGCTTTCCCGGCCCCTACACATTTAAAATTATCGGACCCAATACTCCCATCTGGCAAGAGGCGGCGGAAAAGACGGCCCGCGCTCTGCTGAAAGAGATGGAGGTGGAACGCAAAATAAGCGCGGGCGGCGCTTATGTTTCCCTTTCCCTTACCGCCCGGATGAACGACGCTTCCGCGGTTATGGATGTGTACGCCGCCCTGCGCCGGCTGGACAATGTTAAAATGCTGGTGTGACAGGCCATGAGCGCGCGCGATGTAGATTTGATAACCACCCATATTAACGCCGACTTTGACGCTCTGGCCAGCATGCTGGCAGTTTCCAAGCTTTATCCCGGGGCTTTTCTGGTTTTCCCCGGTTCCCAGGAGCGCAATCTGCGCAATTTTTTTGTGCAGTCGGTGTGCTATCTCTATAATTTCGCCAAACTCAAAGACGTGCCCCTGGAACGGGTGCGGCGCCTGATTGTGGTGGATACCCGGCAGATAAACCGCATCGGCCCCTTAAGCGCCCTGGCCGCCCACCCGCAAGTGGAAGTTCACGCCTATGATCACCACCCGGACAGCCCGGATGATATTAAAACCTCCTGGCAGATAGTGGAGCCGCTGGGATCCACCACCGCCATCATCAGCCGCCTGCTGGAAGCCAACAAGCTGGCAATCACCCCCGATGAAGCCACCATTATGGCCCTGGGCATATATGAGGATACCGGCGCTTTCACCTTCACCTCCACCACCCCGCAGGATCTGCGGGCCGCGGCCTGGCTCCTGGGCCGGGGCGCCAATCTCAACATAATCTCTTCCATGATTTCCCGCAATTTCACCTCCGAGGAACTGGCTCTCTTAAAGGATATCATAACTTCCCGCTACAGCCGGGAAATCCACGGCATCACCGTGGTCATAGCCACGGTCAGCCGCCCCGCTTACGTGCCGGATCTGGCCGGGGTGGCCCAAAAAGTAATGGACAGCGACAACATCGACGTATTTTTCACCCTGGCCCGCATGGAAGACAAAATTTATCTGGTGGCCCGCTCCCGCCTGCCCCAGGTGGATGTGGGGCGTCTGGCCCGGATCCTGGGCGGGGGCGGCCATCCCTCGGCGGCCAGCGCCACCTTGCGCGAAGTCAGCCTGGAGACCGCCCAGGAACACCTGCTCACCCTGCTGGCCGACAATATCAAACCCCGCTGTCTGGCCGGAGACCTCATGACCGCCCCGGTGGTCACGGTTCCCCCCTCGGCCAGTATTGAACAAACCCACGAAATATTCCTGCGCTATCACATAAATGTGCTGCCGGTGGTGGAAGACGACCGGGTGCTGGGCATCATTACCGGCCGCACCGTGGAAGTGGCTCTGAATCACTCCCTGGGGCCGCTGCCAGTGAGCGAATACATGGACTCGGACGTGGAGACGGTAAGCCCGGAAGCCACTCTGGCGGAGGTGGAGCATTATATTGTCCAACAGCGCCGCCGCCTGCTGCCGGTTATCGCAAACGGCCGCCTGACCGGGGTGATCACCCGCACCGACCTGCTCCAGCATTTGCTGGACAACCCGTCTCTGCCCGAATATTCTCCCTATGCCCTGGAACAACTGGAAGGCGCCAGGCGCCACGATGTACAGAGGCTTTTGGCCGAGCGCATGACCCGGGAAACCGGCTTAAGCCTGCGCCGGATGGGGGCGCTGGCCGCGGACATGGGCAGCCGGGTCTACCTGGTAGGGGGAGGAGTGCGCGATATCATCATGCGCCTGCCCAGCCAGGATTTGGATGTGGTTTTTGAAGGCGACGCCATTGAATTCGCCCGCCGCTTCGCCGCCGGCCACCCCGGAGTAAAGGTGAAAGAAAACCCCAAATTCGCCACCGCCAAACTATTTTTCAACGATCAGCCGCCCATTGACCTGGCCAGCGCCCGCCTGGAATATTATCAGTCCCCGGCCGCCCTGCCCGAAGTGCGCATGAGTTCCATTAAACTGGATCTCTACCGCCGCGATTTCACCATCAATACCCTGGCCATCCATCTCAACCCGGATCAGTACGGGACTTTGATCGATTTCTTCGACGGTATGCACGATATCAAGGAAGGAGTGGTCAGGGTGCTGCACAACCTGTCTTTTGTGGAAGATCCCACCCGCATTTTCCGGGCGGTGCGTTTTGAAAACCGCTTCGGATTCAAAATGTCCCGCCAGACCGAATCCCTGATCAAAAACGCTCTCCGCCTGGAGGTGCTGGACAACTTGAGCGCCGACCGCCTGTGCCAGGAACTGAAGCGAATTCTTGAGCTTGACGAGCCTTGCGCCTGTCTTGGCCGCCTGGGCGGATTCAAGCTGCTCCAGGCCCTGCACCCGGCCCTTAAAATGGATCCGGGCCAGAAAGAGCTTCTGCAGCGCCAGGAAGAAGTGCTCTCCTGGTATCATCTTTCTTTTTTAAGCACCCCGGTGAAAAATTGGGTATACTATGCCATGGGGTTATTGGCTCCCCTGGATGACCGGGCTTTGGAGACAGTGCTGGCCCGCCTGCGTCTGGCCCCCAAAATCGGCGCGGAAATAAGGGCCGCCCGCCGCCAGGGGCAGCATATGCATAATCAGGCGCAAAGGAACCGGAATCTGCCGCCTTCCGCGATTTATGATCTGCTCAAGGATTTAAAACTGGAAAGCCAGCTTTTCATCATGGCCGGAAGTAAACAGGAAGCGGTGAAAAGAGCGGTGAGCGGATATCTGACCGTATGGTCGAAAATTAAAACAGAAATCACCGGCAAGGATCTGCTGGCTTTGGGGTTTGTTCCCGGCGTCAGCCTGGGAGCGGTAAAAAAACGAATTTTGGCGGCGCGTCTGGACGGCTTGGCGCGCGGCCGGGAAGAGGAGCTGGCCCTGGCCCAAGAGGAGCTGCGCGAGGGGCGTTCATCTTCCCCGAGGAACGGTTGATTTGGAAATCATCAATAAAATTATATTGCTGGCGCCGGCTATTTTAGTGGCCATGACGGTTCATGAGATGGCCCACGCTTTTGCCTCCTTTAAGATGGGAGATGATACCGCCAAGCTGATGGGCCGGGTGAGCCTTAATCCCTTGCGCCATCTGGATCCCATGGGCACTCTTTTCTTCCTGGTGAGCGCCTGGGCGGGCATGGGCATTGGCTGGGCCAAACCTGTGCCGGTAAACTACCGGCGCATGAAAAACGCGCGCCTGGGCATTATTCTGGTCTCGGCCGCCGGGCCCGCGGCCAATATGCTTACCGTACTCGCTCTGGGTATTATGACTTACGCGGCTGTCATATGGCAGTGGACTTTCTTTTTCTATATTCTGGACTTTGTCTTCACCATCGCTTATGTCAACGCTATTTTCGCTTTTTTCAACCTGCTCCCTCTGCCCCCCCTGGACGGCTCCGGGATGGTGACCGGTTTACTGCCGGCCGGAGCGGCCCGGGTTTACCAAAAATTCAGCCGCTACGGCTTCCTGGTTCTCATGGTTTTGATTTTTCTGCCTTTGGCAACGCAGGGCTTCCCCGATATTTTAAAAGAGCTGGTGCGCGAACCAGCCCTGAACCTTATCAACATCTGCTTCCCGATTTCCTTATCGGCCATGTTCCGTTGATGGAAAACGTCAAACTGGAAATATTTGAAGGCCCCCTGGATTTGCTTCTGCACCTGATTCGCAAAAATGAAGTTGACATCTACGACATACCCATAGCCCTGATTACCGGGCAGTACCTGGAATATCTGGAATTTATGAAAGAAATAAATATCGCCCTGGCCGGCGAATTTATGGTTATGGCCGCTACCCTGATCCAGATTAAAAGCAAAATGATGCTGCCTCTGCCCGAGGCGGAAGGTGAAGAGGAAAGCGATGATCCGCGCCTTTTTCTGCTGGCCCGGCTGAAAGAACATGCCCGCATGAAAAACGCGGTGGATTACCTGGAAACCAGGCCCCGGCTGGGCCGGGATTTGTTCGCCCGGGAAGGCGCGGCTCTGGATCCGGGCAAGGGAGACGGCGGGGAGGAAATAGTGCGGGTGGGCATATTTGAGCTTGTCAGCGCCTTGCGCGGGCTTATGCTGAAGGAACGCCGCCAGTTGGCTTTGAAGCTGGAACCTCTGCGGCGCATGTCCCTGGAAGAAAAGATGAGCCGCCTTTTGTCCCGCCTGCGGCATTGCCTCAGCCTGACTTTCGAACAGTGTTTTGAGGAGGCTTACAGCCGCGATGATCTGGTGGTCACTTTTTTATGTTTGCTGGAATTGAGTAAACAGGGTATGGTAACTTTATACCAGGAACGATCGGGAGAAGAAGACGGCTCAGGCCGTTGGGGAGTTATAAGGGCGCGCCTGGCGCCCAGAGAAAATTGGGAGGCCGCCGGCGGAGCGCCGGCGCGGCCCGGTGACGAATCCGTCCTGCTCATCTCTGACGGTTTTAATGAAAATTAAATTATAAATTTTTGGAGCCATGAATTGGAAATTAAACGGATTATAGAAGCCCTTATTTTTGTGGCCGAGGCCCCTTTAAGCAAAGCGCAGCTGTTGCAGGTGCTGGAGACCAAAGCTCCGGATGAAATTCAAAGCGCCCTTGACCAGCTTATGGCCGATTATCAGGAGGGCCACGCCTTCACCCTGACCGAAGTAGCGGGTGGGTATTATTTCCGCACCCGGGGCGAATACGCTTTCTGGCTGCGCAAGCTGAAAAAGGATCAGGCCAGCCGCCTTTCCCGGGCCGCCCTGGAAACCCTGGCCATTGTCGCTTACAAGCAGCCCATCATGAAAGCGGAAATTGAAAAAGTGCGGGGGGTGGACGTGAGCGGCATGCTGCGCATGCTCATGGAAAAAAACCTGATCCGGACAGTGGGGCGGCAGGATCTGCCGGGGCGGCCGCTGATTTACGGCACCACCAAAAGATTCCTGGAAGTTTTCGATCTGCGCGATTTGCGCGACCTGCCCACCCTGGAAGAGCTCAAGGTCCTGGCCCTGGACGGCGATGAACCTTTGTCCTCCTATCTGCAGGGAGAGGAGATCGAAGTGCTGGACGCCCTGCCCTCGGATTTGGATCAGTCCCACGCCCTGCTTAAAGCCTCGGTCAGGGATGAATCCTATGCGATAATTAACGAAGTCATTGACGAAGCCATAGAAAAAGAGCTGCTGCACAGCAATCTGGAATCCATGCCCCTGCCGGAGAGGAAAAGCGACGACGACCCGTCCCCGGTCTGAAGATGGAGGAAAGGCTGCAAAAAATTCTAGCCCGGGCCGGGCTGGCCAGCCGCCGGGGGGCGGAGACCCTGATCAGCGCCGGCCGGGTGGCGGTGGACGGGCAGGTGATTACCAGCCTGGGGAGCAAAGCGGATCCGCGGCGGCAGACCGTCTCTGTGGATGGGAAACCGGTGGAGGGGCAGGCTTATCATTACTGGATGATCAACAAACCGGCCGGCTTCGTATCCACCCGCTCCGATCCCCAGGGAAGGCCCACGGTTTTAAGTCTGGCCCCCGAGCCGCTGCGCGGCCTGCTTTATCCGGTGGGGCGCCTGGATATTGACTCGGAAGGGCTGGTTCTGCTCACCAACGACGGATCTTTGGCCTACCGCCTGATGCATCCCCGTTTTAAAGTTGCCAAACTTTACCAGGCCTGGATTGCCGGGCAGCCGGAGGAAGCCGCCCTGGAGCGCCTGCGCCGGGGGGTGATGATAAACGGCCGCCCCAGCGCGCCGGCCGTGATAACTCTGTTGGAGACGGGCGCTTTCCGCTCTCATTTGCGCCTGGTTCTATTTGAGGGGCGCAAACGGGAAATAAGGCTGATGTGCCGGGCTGCCGGCCACCCGGTGCTGAGACTGATCCGCCTGGCCATCGGCCCGCTGGAATTGGGGGACTTGGCGCCGGGCGCGGGCCGCGCTCTGAGCCGGAAAGAAAAAGCAGACCTGCGGGCCGGCGCAGGCCTGTCTCCCCTTTAATGGTATTTTGTTTTTAAGCCGCGCCTATTGCATTTCTCTCCGGTATAGGGTAAAAATTTTCATGAATGTATGAAAGCGGCGGCTTAATTCTTATGTCACGCCTTTTTAGGCCGGTAACTCAGCGGGAGAGTGCCATCCTCACACGGTGGAAGTCAGGGGTTCAAATCCCCTCCGGCCTACCATAAAGTTATAATTTCCTATAAAATCAATGAAATTTTTAACTTGGCCTCTGGTAAAAAAGCCGCTCAGAGGTAAAGTTATAGATTGGGAAACGCTATCCGTTAATTTGCCGCCCATAAAAAATTTATTTAAGGATAACTATTTTATTTTATTATATAAATATAAAACAGGGGCAGGCCGGGCGGGAGGCGGGCCATGCCCGCCCGGAGAGCGCCTGTATTAATTTACAGATAAGAATGATTTTAATAATAATATGTAAAGCGGCCCGGAGCCGCCGGGCGGATAAAGGACTCGCATGCTTTTAGATCCTATTTTGGGTATGTTCAGTAACGATATGGCCATAGATCTGGGCACGGCTAATACCCTGGTCTATGTCAAGGGCAAGGGGATTGTCTTGAGCGAGCCCAGCGTGGTGGCGGTGCGCAAGGACGCGCGCAATGGCAACCGGGTGCTGGCGGTGGGCAAAGAGGCCAAAATGATGCTGGGGCGCACCCCGGGCAATATAGTGGCTATCCGGCCCATGAAAGACGGGGTTATCGCTGATTTTGAAGTCACCGAAGCCATGCTGCGCCATTTCATCCGCAAAGTCCACAACCGCCGCACTTTAATCCGGCCGCGCATAATCATCAGCGTGCCCAGCGGCATCACCCAGGTGGAAAAAAGGGCGGTAAGGGAGAGCGCGGAAAGCGCCGGGGCCAGGGAGGTTTATCTCATTGAGGAACCCATGGCCGCGGCCATTGGCGCGGGCCTGCCCATCACCGAGCCCACCAGCAACATGATTATTGATATCGGCGGAGGCACCACCGAAGTGGCGGTGATAAGTCTGGCCGGCATTGTCTACAGCCGCAGCGTGCGGGTGGGCGGCGACAAAATGGACGAAGCCATTTTGCAGCACATCAGGCGCAATCACAACCTGCTCATCGGCGAGCGCACGGCGGAGAAAATCAAGATCGCCATCGGCAACGCCTGCCCTCTGGACAAGGTGGAGACCATGGAAATCAAGGGCCGGGACCAGGTTACCGGCATACCCAAAACCATGGTCATTGATTCCGAGGAAGTGCGTTTTGCCATCAGCGAGGAAATTGAGACCATTGTGGAGACCACCAAAATCGCCCTGGAACAGACTCCTCCCGAACTGGCCGCCGATATTGTCGATCGGGGCATTTACCTGGCCGGCGGCGGCGGTCTGCTTAAAGGCCTGGACGTGCTGCTCAACCAGCAGACCGATCTGCCCATCATCATTGCCGACGATCCCTTGAGCACGGTGGTTCTGGGTTCGGGCAAGGCCCTGGACGAACTGAGCCTTCTGCGCGAGGTCGCAATTAAATAAAAGCTGTCGCTGCCGGATAAATTGCCTCCGGCGTTTACTTACAGGCGTTACTGACTGTGGATTTTTTTCGCCGCTACCGTTTCATTATTATCACCGTCATCTTTCTGGTGGCCGCCTTGACCGTATTTTCCATTAACGCCAATCAGGATCCCAGGGAAACCATCAGCGGGCGCCTGGTGCTGGAGCTGGTGGGGCCTTTGCAGAGCCTGGTCAGTTCTGTGGGCGGTTTTATCAGCGGCCTGTGGAACGACTATTTCGCCCTGGTGCAGGCGGCCAGGCAGAACCGGGAGTTAAAGTTTCAGTTGGATCTGCTCAGTCAGCGGATGGTTGATTATGAAGAGATCAAACTGGAGAACGGCCGCCTGCAAAAACTGCTGGCCCTGCGGCAAGAAAGCGACCCGCCCCAGACGGCGGCCCAGGTGGTGGGCTGGGACCCCTCCGGCAATTTCCGCACCGCCATAATCAATAAAGGAACCAATCATGGGGTGGAGCCGCAAATGGCGGTTGTCAACAGCCAGGGAGTGGTGGGCAGGATCATCTGGGCCAGCCCCAATTACGCCAAAGTGCTTCTTTTGCTGGATCCCAACGCCGCTATCGATGTGCTGGTGCAGCGCAGCCGGGCCCGGGGTATAGTGGAAGGAGCGGGCAGCGACAGCCTGCGCCTGAAATATATTGTCCGGGCCGAGGAAATCATACCCGGAGATATAATCATCGCCAGCGGAGATGAGGGCGTCTTTCCCAAAGGCATGCTGGTGGGTACGGTGCGCGCGATTCACCCGGAACTGGCTGTGATTTTTTTGCCGGTGGAACTGGCCCCGGCGGTGGATTTTGAGCGCCTGGAAGAAGTATCCGTCATTCTGCGGCGGCGGGTGCTGGATTAATTTGGCGCCCCTGCGCATAAAAAAGCCGGACCCGGTTTTCGGCCCCCGCCTCCTGGGAGCGGCGCTCATGGGCTTTTTGCTCAGCGTACTCTCCACCACCGTCTTCAGCTGGTGGTCGCTGGGCGAGGCTCAGGTGCAGCCTCTGGCCGCTCTGGCGGTATGGGCCGGTTTCAACCTGCCCCTGTTCAGCGGCGCGCTTTTGGTTACTTTTCTGGGTTATGTGGTGGACAATCTGAGCGGCGGAATCGTGGGCCTGCATATGCTGGTTTATCTGACCATGTTCTACGCCTGCGCCGTTGCCGAACATCATCTGGCCCTTAACAACTGGGCCTATCAAATGGCCGCCACCGGGCTGATGAGCATGTTAAGCCCCCTGATTATCATGGGAGGCCTGATGCTGGCTTCCCGCCAATATCTGGCCTCTCAGGATATGCTGACCATGATGCTCCTGCAGGCGGTTTTATCGGCCCTGTTCGCGCCGGCGGTTTTCCTGGCCTTGCAGTGGATGATCCGCGCCTTGCAAAAAGTCTGGCCCAGACGGCAGCAGGGCGAGGATTAAATATAAAGCGCCGGCGGCGTTGCTTTTACGGAAAAGATAATATATGTTCAGACTGTCCGGCAAAAATAAACCGTCCCGCCACTGGTCGCAGAAAAGCTCTCTGGCCTATTCCAATATCACCCCCAACAAGCTCTATCAGCCCAGCGAAAATTATTATACCAAACGCGCCCTGGTGGCGGCCGGCATATTCATAGGCCTGGTATTTATTATTCTTCTGGGCCGTTTATGGTTCCTCCAGCTCCTGCAGGGCGAGGCCTTCCGTTTCCGCAGTGAAAACAACCGTATCCGCACCCTGGATCTGCCCCCGCCCCGGGGGATAATCTTTGACGCCAAAGGCCGCATTCTGGCCGACAATCAGGCTTCCTTTTCCCTGGCTCTGATTCCGGAAGACGTGCGCGACTGGGAACTCCTGGCCCGCCGCCTGCATACCCTGGCCGGCATAAATCCGGAGGAAATAACCGAGCTGCAGCGCCTAGCCAAAGGCGCAAGCGCTTTCAAGCCGGTGCGTCTGCGCTCCAATCTGGATTACACCGCCATGCTGCTTCTGGAGACCTTCCGCTACGAGCTGCCCGGAGTGACCGTACTCACCGAACACCGCCGTAATTATCCGGAAAACGAGGCCATGTGCCACGCGATAGGCTATCTGGCGGAGATAAACGCCCAGGAACTGCAAGAACCGTCCCGCCGCGGGGTATACCGCCAGGGAGATTATCTGGGCCGGGACGGAATAGAACGCAGCTGGGAAGAAGTGCTGCGCGGCACCAGAGGCTACCGCCAGGTGGAGCGGGAGGCCAACGGCCGGGAACTGGGCCTTATTGATGAACAGCCGGCTCTGCCCGGCAATAATATTATCCTCACCCTGGATCTGGATTTGCAGAAAGCCGCCGCCCGGGCCATGGGCGACGAGGTGGGCGCGGTAGTGGCCATGAATCCCCAAACCGGCGAAATCCTGTGCCTGTATTCCTCTCCTTCCTATAATCTCAACCAGTTCGGCGCCATTTGGCAGGATTTGCTCCGGAATGAATACCATCCCCTGAAAAACCGGGCCATCAACGGTATTTATCCTCCCGGCTCCACTTATAAAATTGTCATGGCCGCCGCCGGGCTGGCGGAAAAGGAAGTGGACGCGAACACCACTTTCCACTGCAGCGGGGAATTCACCTTCGGCAATCATACTTTCCGCTGCTGGCGGCGGGGCGGGCACGGCTCGCTCAACCTGCGGCAGGCCCTGAAATATTCCTGCGACGTCTATTTTTACCGCCTGGGCCTCAAGCTGGGGGTGGAGCGCATCGCCAAATATGCCAGAGCTTTCGGCCTGGGCGACGCCACCGGCATAGCCCTTCCCCACGAAGCTCAGGGCCTGGTGCCGGACCCGGCCTGGAAAATGCGCCGTGACGGCGAACCCTGGCTTGAGGGAGATACCGTACCCCTGGCCATCGGCCAGGGGGCCAATGTGACAACCCCCCTGCAACTGGTCCGCATGGTGAGTGTCATCGCCAGCAAAGGCCTGGTGGTTACCCCTACCATCATCAAGGCGGTGGTCCCGCCCGGAAGCGGCGAAGTGATTGCCGAACCCCCGGCCCTTGCTTACCGGATTCCCGTCAGCAGTGAACACCTGGAACTCATCCACAGAGGGCTGGTGGCGGTGGTCAACGAACCGGGGGGAACCGCCGGACGGGTAAGGCTACCCGGCGTCACCGTGGCCGCCAAGACCGGCACCAGCCAGGTGGTGAGCTTAACCCGGGCCCGCAGCTACGGTTCCAAAGCCAATATCCCCTGGAAATACCGGGACCACGCCATTTTTGTCTGCTACGCCCCGGCGGAAGACCCCAGCATAGCCATCTCCGTAGTCATGGAACACGGCGGCGGGGGCGGCTCCGACGCCGCCCCGGTGGCCCGCCATATCCTGGAAACCTATTTCGGCCTGCCGCCCAGCCCCCTGCCCCTGCGCAGGCCCGGGCCTCTGGCCGCCCCAGCCTCCGGGCTGACGGAACGGCAGCATGAATAGACGCATGCTGCTGGGCTTTGACTGGCCCCTGATCGTTATGATTCTCCTCCTGGGGATTATGGGCATTGTCAATATTTACAGCGCCAGCCACAGTCTGGAGCAGAGCGGCGCCCCGCTCCATATTAAACAGACCTACTGGCTGATTCTGGGCTTTCTCACCATGTTCATTGTGGCCTGGATCGGCCCGCAGCGGCTGTGCGCCATGGCCTATCCCCTGTTCGCGGGCGCGGTGCTGAGCTTGGGCGCGGTGTTGCTTTTCGGCAGGGTCGCCAACAACGCCCGGCGCTGGCTTACCCTGGGTTCCTTTTCCTTTCAGCCTTCAGAGATGATGCGCATCGCCGTCGTGCTTATCCTGGCTTATTATTTTACCCGCCGCGACCAGGCCTTTCCCTATTCTCTCCCCCAGCTTGCCGTGCCTCTGGGCATGATAGCCGTGCCCTGCGCTCTTATCTTCAAACAGCCGGATCTGGGTACGACCATTTTGATCTTTCTGGTGGGAATGAGCATAATCATGGTCAACGGGGTCAGGCTGATTTCCATTCTCTGTATGGCCGGGCTGGCCCTGGGAGGCACGGCCTTCTCCTGGTTTTATGTAATCAAAGGTTATCACCGCGAGCGGATCATCAGCTTCCTCTTTCCCGATAAGGATCCTTTGGGTTCGGCTTACAATCAGATTCAGTCGCAAATCGCGGTGGGGTCCGGGCAATTCACCGGCAAAGGGTTTATGGCCGGCACTCAGGGGCAGCTTAATTTTTTACCTGAACACCACACGGATTTCGCCTTTTCCGTGCTGGCGGAGGAATGGGGCTTTGTGGGCGCGGCTGTGACCATTTTGCTGCTGGCGGGAATAATTCTGCGCTCCCTTTTACTGGCCTACCGGGCCAAAGATCACCTGGGCATGCTGATAATCGTGGGCTGCACCGCTTTGCTCTTCTGGCCCGCCATCATCAATATGGCCATGGTTACCGGCATGTTCCCGGTGACCGGCATGCCTTTGCCTTTCATATCTTACGGCGGCTCGGCCCTGCTGACCAATATGGCCGCGGTGGGGCTTATTCAGGGCGTGGTTATCCGCCGCTATGTATTCAGTAAATGACGGCGTCTTTTATTGGCGGCGCATTCAAAAAAATCTTCTTTAAAAATCGAAAAAAAAGACCGGCGATTAAAGTTTAGCCGTAAGGGTGACGTTGAGGAAGATGGGGAAATCCTCAAAGAGCGACGGCTTTAGGGGGATAAAAACAATCTAAAGGGCGAATCAGAAAATTTTAATTGGCGCATAGGGAGAAAGCGCCGCTACCACAATCTAGGGAGGGAAGATTTATTTATGGCATTGGTAATCAATCACAATATGATGGCCATGACCGCGGCCAGAAACCTGGGCACGATCTATGATCGCCTGTCTACTTCCACCAACCGTCTCTCTTCCGGCCTGCGCATCAACAGCGCCGCCGACGACGCCGCCGGCCTGGCTATCCGCGAACAGATGCGGGCCGACATAGCGGTCCTCAATCAGGGCATAAGAAACGCCTCTGACGCCATCAGCATGATTCAGACCGCGGAAGGGGCCATGAGCGTTATTGACGAAAAGCTCACCCGGATGAAGGAACTGGCCGAACAGGCGGCCACCGGCACCTACACCACCGCCCAGAG
>JAIRYI010000081.1 GCA_031267815.1 Desulfarculales bacterium
AAAACATCAGAATAACTGTTTACAGAAAGATTGGGGATAGAGTTTTTTCAGGCAACCGGCAGCAAAACTGCCCCAGCTTGAAATCCTGGACTCAACCCCTGTCCGACAGACTCCTAGGATTAATCACTTCCAGGCGCTGATATTCCTCGGGCGGCAAATCCAGCACCGCTTGCAAAAACCCGCTCAGGGCGGTCATATTTTCGCTGAAAATTTTGTGGAAGACAAAATCGTTTTTGGGCGACAGCGGTTTTTTATCCATGGATTATCATTCCCCTCTTGTTAAAAGATAACCTCAATCGGCCCCTATGGCAAGGCAAAGCTTAAATATGCGACAGGTCTCAAATTGGACGATTCATTCTTGTCTCTTCGCGGCTTTTGGCAAGTCGGGATAGCCGATCCTTAAAAACATTTCCGGTCGAAAAAATATGCGTTTTTGCAAAAATTGTGTTTTAATATAAGCATCTTTAATGTTTTTCAGGGCCGACTATAAATACTTTAGGACGCTATAGGGGAGCAGCGTACTGCCAAGCATGGCAAATAAATATAACCAATGACAGCAGATTGGGGGGAAGATAGCAGGCAATGACCGGTATCAGCGGGCAGATAAAAGCCGGGTTGCTCGCGCACGGCGCGGATATTGTGGGTTTTGCGGACCTGGGTGAATTGCCGCCCGATGTCCGGCAAGGCTTGCCGGTTGGCATATGTGTAGCGGTTAAATATCCGCCGCAAGTCATTCGCGGCATCGCGGAACTGCCCACCCGGGAATATTGCGATTGGTATCATAAGCTCAATCACCGCCTGGATAATCTGGTCATCTGGGGGGCGGGTTTTTTGCAGAACCAGGGATTCAGGGCCGTTGCCAATACTATAGAGAGGGTGAGTCTGGATGCGACAGAATACAATACGGCCCTTCCCCATAAAACCGTGGCCACCCGCGCCGGAATCGGATGGATTGGCAAGAGCGCTTTGCTGGTTACCGAAAAGTACGGCTCAATGATTCGCCTTTCCTCTGTCTTGACCAACGCTCCCCTGGATACCGCCTCGCCGGTCAATGAGTCCAGGTGCGGGAAATGTACGGTATGCGCCAATGCCTGTCCGGCGGGCGCGATATCCGGCAAACTGTGGGAAGTGGGTTTATACCGCGATGAATTCTTTGATCCGGTTAAGTGCGGCGCCGCGGCCCTGGAACGGGCCAGACGGGGTTTTGGCGGCGAAGTTATAATCTGCGGCAAGTGTATTGAGATATGTCCCTATACGCGCAGAAGCTGGCGGAATAGTTCCGGCCAGCCATCCGCGGCTTAAGTAAGCGTTCTTTCCTGAAAAAGCCGAAGCCGGATTTTCAGGTTTTCTTCTCCCCGGCAATCAGGGCCAGCAGAGTCCGGATCAGTTCCGGGCCGTCCGCCGCCAGGCCCAGGTCCGCGGCCGCGAAAACAGGGGCGTCTTTATCGTTGTTCACCGCGATATGGGTTTCACAGCCCTGAATGCCGTTAAGGAAAGGAGCCGCGCCCGAAACGCCGACGCTTAAGCAGAGGCGGGCGGAGAGCTTTACTCCCGACTGCCCCACCAGCCTGTCCATATTCAGCCAGCCGTTGGCGGCCGCCGGCCGGGAAGCCCCCACCTGAGCCTCCCATATCCGCCCCAACTCTTCCAGCAGGGCAAAATTGTCGGCATTGCCCATGCCCTGTCCACCCACAATGACAAAATCCGCTTCCTCCAGTTGCCGGTTGTCCCCGCCCGTTTCGATTACCTCTGTCAGGAACCAGGAGGGAGGCGGCGAAGGCGGAAATTTCCTTTTTATAAGCAGGGGGTTTGTGATCAAAGGGAGGCGGAGGCCAGCCGCTTCTCCCGGCGCGCGCCTGCCCGCGTCCAGGCTGAAGACCCCATTCTCCTCCGGCAGGGTGTAGACCGCTTCCATGTTGGAATTATAGGCGTCACGGGTGAGGGTCAGGCGCCCTCCCTCCAGGCTGAGGCCATGAATATCCAGCAGACAGGAGCGGCCGGTGCGGGCGGCCAGGCGGGGGGCCAGTTCATTGCCGGCAAAACTGTTGGCAAAGAAAATATAGCGGGACCCAAACTCCCGGGTCAGTTTTTCCAGCTCCGAAAGGTAGACTTCGGCCAGATAAGGGGGAGGGTTGGCAAACTCCACCCGCCGGGCAAAGACAGAGGGTAAAGCGGCCGCCTCCCCCAAAGACCAGAGCATAAGCCCGGAGGCCAGCTCCGGCGGCAGCATGGACAGCATGGACAACATGGCGGCAGGATTGTCTTTTCCATTTAAATAGACGAGCGCGCCGGTCATGTTCTTGTCCGGGCCAATTGATTACAGATCAGGGCATACAATTCCCGGGCCTGCCGGGGCAGAGAGTCTCCCTTTAACATGATGAGTTTTCTGCTCCTTTCTTTTTTGCGCAGCTTCTGCAATACAGAATTGGCGCATTCTGGCGCCAACTGATCCCAGGCCGGCAGAGACGAGACGGTTTCCACTTCCCGCTGCTGGGCGGCCAGTTTCTGCTTCAAGGTGGGGATGCGCAAAAAGGCGTTTTCCATGTTGCCCAGCGCCAGCAGGGCCGGGCCTTTAAAGGTGATAATTTTTATTCCTCCATCGCCGCGGCTGCGGGCCTGAAAAATATTTTCCTCTAACCGGCGCAGGCCAATCACCTGGGTGAGACAGGGCAGATTCAGCATTTCCGCGCATAGAAGAGGAACCTGCCCGCTGTCAGCCGGGCCGGCTTGCCGGCCCATGAGGATCAGGTCATAGTCAGGCTCTGCCTTAATGAAAGCGGTCAGGCGGGCGGCGGTTTGAAGCGGGGAAAATTCGCTTCCATGCTCCAGAGCCAGACGCGCCACCCGGTCAAAGGGCAGGGCCAGCAGATTTTTAAGCAGGCTCTCCTCCCGCCCCGCCAGGGTGAGAGCGGTAATTACGGCGGACCCGTACCCGTCTTTGAGGCGTAAGCCAAGTTCCAGAGCGCTTTCGTCAAAATAGTTGAAAATCCTTCCGGCATAGGAAATATCCATCCGTCCCTCCGGCCCGCTTTGCCAGTCGCCGGGCAGGACCTGATCCAGATCATTGACTATTTTGCAGCATACCAATATATTCATAACTGTTACATTTCCGGAGCGTGTTAATTTTAAGCGTTAACACGCTCCAAAATTTTTATCGTGACCAGCAAAGGCTGATTTAAGCCTTTGTCATTGTCAAAAGGAGACAATAATGCCTTATATAAATGTTACCACCAGCCGGATCTTAAGTCCGGAGCAGAAAAAAACCCTCAGTGGGGAATTTGGGGCCATCATCCATCTCTTGCCCAACAAGACGGAAAAAGTCCTTATGATGGACTTTTGCGACGGCCACAGCCTCTTTTTCAGCGGCCGGGAAATGAGCAACGGAGCTTATGTGGACGTGCGCATCTACGGTTTTGCCGGGTATGCCCAGGAAAGCGAGTTTACGGAAAAAGTATACGCGCTTTTGCGGGACAATCTGGGCCTTAAGGAAAACGAGGTCTATGTGACCATAGGCCAGTACCGCACCTGGGGTAGCGGCGGCAAACTCAAATAGGGGAGGCAAACAGGCAGCCCCGGTTCATAAGATGCCGCGGATCCAGTTCCTGCTTGATCCGCAGCATTTTTTTATAATCATCCAAAGTATCCTCAAGTAGCGCCCGCCGTCTGGCCCCGGCCGCGAAGGCCGCGGCCGGCATTATGCCCTTCTCACCCATAAAGACGGCCAGACGGGAGGCAAAGCCCTGGGCCGCCTGATCCTGGGCTTCATTTTCCGGAAACAGATGAAGATGAATATGCCCCGCTCCCATATGTCCGAAAATGGCGCCGGGGCAGGGGAGCAGGCTCCGCAGCCAGGCCAGGGTTTCCCCGGCCTGGCCGGGATTCACCAGAAGGTCAAAAAAAGGAGGCAGGGTATGGCGGGCGCGGTAAATGGCGGTGTGGGCCAGATTGGCCGTCTTGACCACTCCGTGGCGCAAAACTTCCAAGCGCTGCCGTTCCGCTTCCCCGCCGGCCGCTAAAACCTGTTCGCTGTCCGCCCCGGCTTCTTCCAGTAATTGCAGAATAAGCTCCAAATCCTCCAAGGAGCGCTTTTCATCAGGCCCCGCCAATTCCAGAAATAAAAAACAGGCGCAAGCGGCGCTGTCCAGATCCGGCGCCGCCCGCAGAGAAGATATCTCCGCTTTTTTCGCCATAACCAGATCCACGCTTTCCCGGTCCAAGTAGTCCAGGGTCATGAGACGGGGCATGACCCGGCTCTGGCGGAGCGCTTCCTGAAAGGAGCGCATCTGCCCGTCATCTTTGAAAGAGCAGAGCAGGCTGTGGCGCTGGGGAGGGAGAGGGCTGAAAGACAGGCTTATTTCCGCGATAATGCCCAGAGCGCCTTCCGAGCCGATGTATAAAGCGGCGTCATGGAGGCCAAGAGGGTGAAAACCGGCCTTCAGCCGGTCTTCAGCGCTTCCGGGCCGGGCCTTGATCACCTCTCCGTTCCCCAGCACCACGGTAAGTTCTCTGACAAAATTGCCCAGACCGCCGTAAGCCAGCATGTGGCCGCCCGCGCTGTTGCAGGCCACTATCCCCCCCAAGGTGGCGCTTGTCTCGGTGGGATTGGGTGGGAAAAAGCATTTCTGTTTCCCTGAGGCATAAGCGGCTAGGGCAGGTCCCGCCTCTTCCGCTATATTTTCGCCGCCGCCCTTCTGTAACAGCTCCTGCAAAGCGGCCAGAGTCATACCTGCCTCCACGGTCAGATTCAGGTTTTCATTTTCATAAGCCGCCCGGCTGACCCGGTTGAAGCGCGACAGGTTGAGCGCCAGCCCTCCCCGGGGCGCCGCGCCCAGGCAGAGTCCGGTTCTGGCTCCCTGAACAGTGACCGGCGTCCGGGCGGCCTGACGCATGAATTCAGCCACCTGCGCAAGAGTACAGGGGAAACCGGCAGCATCGGCCTGTCCGGGGACAGCCGCTTCATCGGAAAGATATTCTTCCGTTACAGGACCAAGGTCCATTCAAAAATTCCTTTCTCCATCCTGCTTAAAAACAATTGCTAACCTACTACGCTGTGATACTTAAGGAAGCGCTGATTAATTCGTTTAACCGCATAATTCAGCCCGCTTCTGGATTGCATCAAACGCTTACGCGTGCCACTGGCAATGACGGGAAGGTCATGAAAATTCACGCGATTTTCCATCCGTCATTAAAAATGTACACTTTGGCAGCCTAAGCCATTGAGCGCAAACGGCAAATTTCCGGCTGCTTGGCTTAAAAACAAACACCTTTAAAGGGTGGGTAGGGCGGGAAATCATGACTTTGTTTTTAAGCCGCCGGAGCCGGAAAAAAGCGGCGTCAATGCCGCCCCGGTTTTATCCGGGGCAAAAACATCAGGGGCGCGGCATAAATGTGCCGGTGTTCATAATGCGGTTGGGATCAAACCCGTCTTTCAGTATTTCCAGGATCCGGTAAGCGCTGCCGTGTTCCTTGGGAATGAGATGAGCCCGGTATTTGCCCACTCCGTGATGATGGCATATGCTGCCGTTAAAGCGCAGGGTCTCTTCCATGATGATATTCCAGGCCTGGTCGAACTGGGCCCTGGCTCTGACCATATCTGTGTCGCCGCTGAAGGAAAAAACAAAATAGAGATTGGTGCCGGTGGTGTAGCTGTGAGAGGAATGGGCGCTTATCTGAGTTACATTTTCCACTTCCCGGGGGAAGCGGTGGATCACGTTTTCATAAATGCGGTAAATATCCGTCCATTTAGCCGACACTTCGCAGGTGTCGCGCACCAGTCCGGTTTTGGCGGCGTGGAAGGGGTCGTCACAGGTATTGTTGCGCACTTTATACCACAGATCGACAGGTTTTTCCCCCAGATCGCGGGCGCCGTATTTTTTTACCAGGCGGTCCACCGCCTGCCCGGTGGCTTTGGTGAGGCCTTCGGGGCCGTCGGCCGCGAAAAGCATGATATTTTCGCCGTCATTGATGAAGCCGCTGTAAGTAAGGCCTGCTTCCACCGCGTCGTGCAGGCGCACTACCGCCGGTTTCCAGCCTTCCTGCATAATTTCCTTGATAGCTTCCAGTCCGGTTTTGAATTTGTCCATGGCATAGGCGCGTTTCCACAGTTTCTGATGATTCCTGAAAATTTTAACGGTGACTTCGGTGATAAAAGCAAAGTTGCCTTCCGAGCCGATAAACAGATCGCGCGGTTCCGGGCCGGCGGCGCGGCGGGGGACATTTTTGGTGCGGATCACCGTTCCATCCGCCAGAACCGCTTCCAGACCCACCAGCATTTCTTCGATGCCGCCGTACAGGGTTGACAGCTGGCCGATGCTGCGGGTGGACACCAGACCGCCTATCTGGGCCAGAGGCAGGGACTGGGGAAAATGGCCGGTGGTAAACCCGCGCTCCTGACAGTATTTTTCAATATATTGCAGCGGGGTTCCGCACAGAGCGGTGAGAAGCTGATTTTCCTCGTCCAGTTTGATGATCCGGTTCATGGCGCTGCCGTCCAGGGCCACCGCGCCGTTCACGGTCTCGCTGCCCGCGCATACGCCCGAGCGGCCGCACTGAGGGATGACGGTAACGCGGTTATGGTTGCAGTATTGGAGCGCCTTGACAACGTCAGCGGTGTTTTGCGCCTTAATCACGCATAAGGGGATCTGGGCCAGATAACAGCCGTTATATTTCTCCCAGCGGCG
The DNA here is from genome assembly GCA_031267815.1 of Desulfarculales bacterium. Classification (GTDB taxonomy): domain Bacteria; phylum Desulfobacterota; class Desulfarculia; order Desulfarculales; family Desulfarculaceae; genus JAIRYI01. The sequence continues at coordinate 6,681 of JAIRYI010000081.1, forward strand.
GTGGCCGATCCAGTCGGAGCTGTGCTCGCGTAATATTGCCTCATCGGTCAGCACATTGTCGCCCAGGAGGGCTTTAAGCTCTGTCAGGACCGTCTGTTGTTCTTTCATAATAATTCGGGACTCCTTTTTTAAGTTGGTTGGTGCTGAAAAATCCGGAAACGGCAAAAAAGCATGCGCTTTTCACCCCGCCGGTGCCCGGGTAATGGTGCGGGCCGCCAGGATATCCACTCCGGTGCCGCATACATCGCGCAGAATAACGCTGCCTTCCTTGACCGGGGCCTGCACCCGCAGGCCATATACCGTCCGCAGGCATGGGATCAGCATTTTTTTGGGAATTTCCGCCGAGGAAATAACCGGCAGCAGATTAAAATCCGCCCCGGTGACGGCTATTGTGGCGGTGAGCATGCGCATGGGGTTTTTGACTTCATTGCGGGCATGTTCCAGGCCGCGCCGGCACTGATGGCCGGATATCTCCAGACCTTCCCCCCCTTCGCGCACGCTGACGCGGCAGCTGCTGGGGCAGACAATGCAGGTGACAGTTACCTTTCTCATCAGTTTATTCTCCTTTTATTTCCAAAAGCAGGTCGGCGCCGATAAACGTGCCCGCCGGCACTTTGGCCGCCAGCATTTCCGGCGGCGCCACAAAGCGCTCTTTTTTCCGGCTCAGCTCCCGTCCGGCGCAGGCGCAGATGAGCGCCGCCTTAGGTCCGGGCTGTTTTACCCTCAGGAACAGGGACAGATCCTGGGCGGCCTGACCCTCATAGACAATCTGCGGCACCGCCAGACTCACGTTCTCCCCAGTATTCACCCTGTAGGCCCGGGGATGGGCCGCTTTTGGATTTTCAAGATAGCGGGCCGCTCCTTTTGCGGCCGTCTCTCCGGTGGCGGAGACATAGTCAACCAGGTCAAACACCGCCACCAGGTTGCCGGCGGCGAATATGCCCGGAACGGAAGTGGCGAAATCCTGATCCACTTCCGGGCCGTTGCTGAGAGGATTTATTTTTATGCCGGCCCCCCGGGCCAGCTCTGTTTCCGGAATCAGGCCCACCGCCAGCACCAGGAGGTCGCAGGGAATATAGCGCTCGCTTTCTTTGACAGGGCGGCGTTGCTGATCCACCCGGGCCACACTGACTCCTTCCAGGCGTTCCTGGCCATGAATCTGGGAAACCGTGGTGGAGAGATGGAGGGGAATATCATAATCTTCCAGGCACTGCACAATATTGCGGGTCAGGCCGCCGGGGTGGGCCATGACTTCGTACACCCCTTCCACTTCCATGCCTTCCAGGATCATGCGCCGGGCCATGATGAGGCCGATATCGCCGGAACCCAGAATGACCGCCTTTTTCCCCGGCAGATAGCCTTCCATGTTTATATAGCGCTGCACCGTTCCGGCGGTCAGCACCCCGCTGGGTCTGGCGCCGTAGATGAAAATCTGGTTGCGGGTGCGCTCCCGGCAGCCCATGGCCAAAATAATGGCCCGGCAGTGGTAGAGGGTCATACCCTTGTGAGAACTCACCGCGTATATTTTTTTGTCGCCGCTGACCCGCAAGACCATGGTCCGGCACTCTGTCATAATGCCTCCGGCCTCCACTTCATCAATGAAGGCCTGGGCATATTGCCCTCCGGACATGCGCCGGCCGAAGCGGTGCAAGCCAAAGCCGTCGTGTACGCACTGCTGCAGAATTCCGCCCAGTTCAATATCGCGTTCAATTACAGCCACTTTTTCAAGGCCCTGGCGTCTGGCCTCCAGGGCCGCGGCCAGGCCGGCCGGCCCGCCGCCAATGACCGCCAGATCCAAATGCACTTCTCTCATAGCCCCTCCTCCCGGCTTTTGCGCGCCAGAATATAAGCGTGGCGTCCTTTCAGGTTTATCTCCGTCCATTCCCGGCCCAATTCCCGGGCCAGAATTTCCACCACCTTGGGCTGGCAGAAGCCGCCCTGACAGCGGCCCATGCCCGCCCGGACGCGCCGTTTGACCGCATCCACAGTGGTGGGCGTGATGGGGGAACGGATGGTGTCCAGGATCTCCCCTTCGCTTATTTGTTCGCAGCGGCAGACAATCCGGCCGTAAGCCGGGTTGCGGCGGATGAGCCTGTCCTGTTCCTCGAGGCTCAAATGACGGAATTCCACCGGCTTTTCCCGATGGGGATTGAAATCGGTTCTGAGGCGGAGAGGGTTATTCTGTCCGGCCCGGCTCTCTTTGACTATCACCTCCACCATGCGGGCGATGGCCGGCGCCGCGGCCAATCCCGGGGACTGGATGCCCGCCACATTGATGAAGCCGTCAATTTTTCCGGACATGGCGATGATGAAATCTTCTTTATAGTCAGCGGCGCGCACGCCGGAATACATGGCGATTATGTCCTGCCGGCGCAGTCCGGGATAAGCGGCCGCGCCGCGGCTGTAGGCATAGTCAATATCCTGAGCTTCCACCCGCTTGTCTTCCTTGTCCGGCACTTCCAGCGCGGAAGGTCCGGCCAGGATGTTGCCGTCGGGAGTAAAGGAAAAACCTCCGCCTTTGGACTCTTCATCCTTTTGTTCCGCCGGCGCCGGCACTGAAACCGAACGCTTATAGGGAGGTTTCACCTGTTTGTCGAAAATGGCGATGCCGCCGCGGCGGGGATGAAGGCTGAAAAACTGGTCGTCAACCATGGCGGCTATCTCGTCGGCATAAATTCCGGCGCAGTTGATCACCCAGCCGGTCTTGATCAGACCCTTTTCCGTAACCACCGCCTCTGTCCGGGAGGAAGAGTCCAGATCTATGGCCAGGACCTCGCAGTTCAGCCACAGATCAACCCCGTTGCTGACCGCGTTTTCCGCCAGGGCTATGCACACGCTGTAAGGCTCCACCACCGCCAGGGAGGGGACCAATAAAGCCCCCACGATCTCTCCCTCCAGGGCCGGCTCCAGTTCTTTGGCCTCCTGGGCGCTGACAAGCCTTATGCCAGGAACCTTGTTGGCGATCCCGTCGGCATGATTTTTTTCCAGGGCGCGCATATCTTTTTCCGTACGGGCCACATTGAGCTGGCCGCAGCGCAGAAAAGGAAAATTAAGCTCCTCATGCCATTGGTCATACATGGCGTTGCCTTCAACGTTGAGTTTGGCCTTTAAAGTTCCGGGGGCAGCCCGGTGCCCGGCGTGGATATAGCCATTGTTGGCTTTGGTGGTTTCCTCGGAAATATCGGAGTTTTTTTCCAGCAGGATAATCCTGGCCTGATAGCGGGCCAGAGCGCGGGCAATGGCGCAGCCGCATATCCCTCCTCCGATAATGACTATATCCGCCTCCGCCCGCACCCCCAGCCGGCGGGCCGCGGCAATGGCCCCGCTTTTATCCTGGGGAGCGATTTCTATTCCCCTGGCCCGGAGGCGGTTGACCACATTGACAATATCCGGCTGTCGGGCCACCAGATGGCCGATATCCACCACCTGGCGCCAGGTGTCGGCCGCCCCCCACACCGTGGCAATGCCGTCCGGGGAGAGAGAGCATTCCACCTGACAGGCCGCAAATCTTCCGTCATTGCCGACGAGTTTAAGAATTGATTCTCTGTCCATTTTTCACTTTACTTTCAACATACTGACTTTCAACCGAAGAACCGTTAATATCTTATATTGCCGGCCAGACCCCTGGCCTGGGCTTTGCGTCCGGTCTCGGGCAGGAACAGGGTAAGCAGGCCGAAAATGAAAGGGGACAGGCAGCAGATTTTCAAAGCGGAGGCCAGACCCAGCTCGGCCCCCAGATAGCCCACCAGCAGGCCGCCCAAGCCTCCGCCAAGACCGTTGAACATGACTATAAAGGCAATGCCCATGGCCACCGCCCGGGGACTGATGGCGGGGATTTTGTAAATGGCCGTGAACGCTATGGGCACAAAGGCGTAAGCGCCGTAACCGGCGAAAAAGGAGAGCAGGCACAACAGCGGTATGCTGTCGGTGAAGAGCAGGGAGCCGTAGGCAAAGGGAAGAATGAACCCCCAGGTACAGATCATGAGCTTGTCCACCCCCATCAGATCGGTCAGTTTAGGAGCGGTCAGCGAACCCACCATGGAGCCGAAAGGCAGAAGACCCAGCACCAGTCCGGCCTGGGCCATGGTGATGCCCAGCGTATCCACCGCGTAAGTGGGCCAGAAAGAATAGGTGGCGTTCCACACAAAACCAGTGCCCGGCCAGCCCAAGGCCAGGAGCCATACGGTTTTGTAGCGCAGAGCTTCCCGGAGCGGGGCCAGCAGTTTAATTTTGCCGCCCGATTTCTGATCGGCGGTAATCCCCGCCTCTTTTCTGACGCTTAAGGCCCAGATGATGTTAACCGCGACAGTCACAACTCCCAGAAGCAGAAGAGTGTCTCTCCAGCCGCCCATGGTGGCGATGAGAAAAGGCACTACCGCCGTGCCCATGGCCTGCCCGGCCGGGCCGGTGAAATTTTCCAGGCCATTGATGAAAACCATGCGTTCTTTGGCGATCATGCTGATCTTCAAGACCGCCAGAGGCGCCAGCACCGCCCCGGCCACGCAATAAACCAGGGAACGGCCGATAAAGAGCATAAGGTAATTCTGAGCCAGCCCCTGCATGATTACTCCCGCCGCCACCGTGATGAAAATGGCCTGGAGCAGATATTTGGGGTTGAATTTGGCCACCAGGATAGCCACCGGCAGGGTAAGCGCCGCTTTCATCAGCCAGGCGCTGGCGCTCAGCCAGCCGGCTTCCCGCAAGCTCAGTTCCAGATCGCGGATAATATCCGGCATCATCACTCCGATAGAAAAATTACTGAGATTCATGATCATATAGCCGATCCAGGCTATGACCACCATCAGCCAGGCTCGGCCGTTTATGCGGGGAATTTGTACATTTGTCTCCATAAAATTCTCACTCTGAAATTTGTATAACTGACAAGTTAATTAATAAGTTGATCGTCCAAGCCCTTTGCGGAAGGCGGAGACGGTTTTAAAAAGTCCAGTCCAGGGTACGGTTGATGGCTTGTTTCCAGGCGGCAAAGTCCCGTTGGTGCTGTTCCTGTTTGTCATCGGGCTCATAGATTTTTTCAATAACCATGTCCCGGTGAGCGTTGCCCAGGCTATAGCTTCCGGTGCGTATGCCGGCAAACAGGGCGGCGCTGACGGCGCTGGCTTCCAGGGAAAGAGGTTTCTCCACTTTTATGCCGGCTATATTGGCTATCATCTGTCCCAGCAGGTCATTGCGCGCCGCTCCGCCGGAAAGCCTGATCACCTTGAGGCTGGGGATATTCAGCTGGGCGCGCATATCCTCGATGATATGACAGTTGGCAAAAGCTATGGACTCCATTACCGCGCGCACGCACTGGGCGCGGGTGGTGCTGACCGATATGCCCAGAAAAGCGGCCCGGGCGGTGGGGTCATTCAGAGGCGTCCGGAAACCGCTGAGGGCGGGTGAGAAGAAGACTCCCTCGCTGCTGGGGGTGCGGGCGGTTATCTCATCCACTTCTTTAAAGCTGCTGATCATGCCCAGCTCATTTTTCAGCCATTCCAGGGCCGCGCCCGAGGTAATGAGAAACCCTTCCAGCATATAGCGCAGCTGTCCGGGCAGTTTCCAGGCCACCAGGCTCAGAGGCGCCCGCATGCCCGGATAAACGCCGCCTACATTGCAGGTGACAAAAGAGCCGGTGCCATTGGTACTTTTGAGGGAATATGGCTCAACGCAGGCCTGGCCGAACAGGGCGCCCTGCTGGTCCGCCACCATGCCGGTGATGGGTATCTCCCGGCCCAGAATGTCCCTGTCCAAAAGCCCGTAGTCATCCGCTTCGTTTTTGATGGAACAGAACATGTCGGGAGAAAAACCGGCGTAGCGGAAAAGATCCTGATCCCACTGCACCAGATCCTGTTTCAACAGGCGGGTGGTGCTGGCATTGGAGGCGTTGGAAGCAAAGACCCTGCCGCCGGTCAGCTTGTATATTATCCAGGTATCAACGGTGCCAAACATTATTTCCCCTTTCTCCATCAGAGCGCGCAGGCGCGGGTGCCGGCGCAGGACATGAGTCAGGGTGCAGATGACATTCTGGGGCTGGATTACGTGATGATTGACGGGAAAACGTTGGGCGAACTCGGGATCGTTTTTGTATTCCCGCTGAATGTCAATGGCCCGGCGGTCCATCCAAACCACCATATTCATCAGGGGCGCGCCGTTGTCGCGGCGCCAGGGAACCCAGGTAGCGCGCTGGGTGGACAGGCCGATACATTCTATTTCGTTGGCTTCAATCCCGCTTTCCGCTGCCGATCTTTTTATGACGGCAACGGTTTTTTCGTAAATATCAAGCGGCGATTGTTCGGTATGGTTGGGTTCAGGGTGGATCAGATCAATTTTTTCGTAGGCGTTGGCGGCAATGCGCAGTTGTTTGTCGAAAATTATGGACCTCACCACGGTAGTGCCGACGTCAATGACTAATATATATTTTTTCACAGGTTTATTTCCATCAAGATCAAAGCAAGAGTAATATAAACGCCGATTTTGAGCCTGAATCGCTGCCGGCAGACAGACGGTTAAACGGCAAGAAGCTGCTGTTGGACGGGCCTTCAGAGTAAAAATACCGGCCGCTCAGGACACAAAATCACCGGCCGGCGGGAAGCCGGAAATTTTTAATAAATTGTATTTTTGGAAGTACACTCCTAGTAATAAACTATAATGAATGATTAATTTATTACAACTTTTTTTTAAAAAGGCGCGAATGGGCCAGGTGCATGGCACGTGTAACATACGGTAATAAAAGATAAATATACGGCCTTGGGTGGCGTATACCCGAGCTGTTACTAACTAATGGCAGTTAGATTTTTTTCAATATAACAGCTGTTAGTTAGGTTAAGCGCGCTCTTGTATGCCTTCTTACGGAGGAAAAGAAGAAGGCTGGTTGAAACTTAAATGCGGGTACAGGGTGAGCCAACGGCCCGGCCGGCCGCTGTTTGCCGTTAAAGATAAAGCAAAACCGTTATTTGAGCCTCCATCTGTGAGGCGGTGACTAAATAGTAGACCCTGAAAAAGTCGAAAACGACTTTTTCAGGGAAGAACGCTTACTTTCAGAAGGCTTCGTCAAGCTGATTTACGGTGGCGGCAAAAGCTCTCAGCAGCGGTTCAATATCCTTGGACTTAAGATTCCCGTCTTTCATGTCCAGGTTGGTTAAATTATCCCGCAGGGTGGACAGAAAACCGTCCATAGTGATACCGGCTGAGACAGTCACTTCGTCAGGCAGACCAATATTGGCTGAAGCGGCCGCGGAATCAATTTCCTTGCCTCTTTGCAGCGAAGGGGAAGAGGCTATATGTAATTTACCGGCCTGGTCAGCTGAACCTAATCCATAGGCGAATAAAGCATGATTTGCCTCACCTTGCTGCCAGTTAATAATTAAACTCAT
>JAIRYI010000088.1 GCA_031267815.1 Desulfarculales bacterium
CCCCGGCCTGGCCTTGGCCGCCAGACGGGGAGCCTTGATATTGTTGCTCAACACCGTTCCCTGGGCCAGCGCCCGCTTCGAAATAATCTCAAACATTGACCTGCTCCTTGCGGCAACCGCGAAATTTTTCCTTCGCAATTTACTTGTCAGGCGGCCGCTAAAAGCGGCGCTTGAAGGTAAGCGTTCTTTCTTTAAAAAATCAAAGCCGGCTTTTTTAAGTACCGACTAAAATAATAAAGGATTAATGAAGGGGACGCAAGAGCAGAAGAATAGAAATAAGTATTTTTTTACTGATATCAGCACAAAATTTCCCCCTCCCTTTGCCTCCCGCCTCTTGTAAATTTTATCCCCTGGGGTTACTATAAAGGAGCCGCCGGGTGGGCGGGCTGTTTTCAGGAATCAACTTTATGTTGCTGTCAGAAAGATAATTACTGCCGTGTCAGTCCCGGAGGCTGGGGCGGCTTTTTCACTTTTTCAGAAACAAAAAAGGCGGGTGGAATGCACAAAACCAAATTTATATTTGTGACCGGAGGGGTACTCTCCTCCCTAGGTAAAGGTCTGGCCGCCGCTTCCATAGGAGCTATTCTCAAATCCAGGGGCCTTAAAGTTTCCATTCAGAAACTGGATCCCTACCTCAATGTGGATCCAGGAACCATGAACCCCTTCCAGCACGGGGAAGTCTATGTCACCGATGACGGGGCGGAGACCGACCTGGATCTGGGCCATTACGAGCGCTATCTGGGCGTGCCTATGGGGCGGATCAACAATTACACCGCCGGGCGCATTTATAATCAGGTAATTGCCAAAGAGCGGCGGGGGGAATATCTGGGCGGCACGGTGCAGGTCATTCCCCAGGTTACCGATGAGATCAAGGCGGCCATCCTCTCCCTGGCCAGCCCCAACCTGGACGTGGCTTTGGTGGAAGTGGGCGGCACGGTGGGCGATATTGAAAGCCTTCCCTTCCTGGAAGCCATCCGCCAGTTAAAAAAAGAACTGGGTCCGTTTAACAGCCTCTATGTGCATCTGACCCTGGTTCCCTACCTGAGTACATCGGGCGAACACAAATCCAAGCCCACCCAGCACAGTGTCAAGGAACTGCGCGGCATCGGCATTCAGCCCGACATTATCATCGGCCGCTGTGAAGAACCCCTGCCCGCGGATATAAAACGCAAAATAGCCCTGTTCTGCAATGTGGACGAAGACGCGGTCTTCTCTTCGGTAACGGTCAAAAACATCTATGAGGTGCCCCTGCGCTTTTATGAGGAAGGGGTGGATCAGAAAATCGCCATTTTACTGCAGCTGCCGGCGCAAAATCCCAACCTCACCCCCTGGCGGCGTCTGGTGCAGGTCAGCGAAAGCCTGCAGGGCCAGGTGACCATTGCCATTGTCGGCAAATATGTGGAACTGAAGGAATCCTATAAAAGCCTGCACGAAGCCCTGGCCCACGGCGGCCTGGTCAACGGGGTGCGGGTCAATTTTCTCTATCTCAATTCCGAGGAACTGATCGAAAAAAGTCTGGAAAAACATTTGCGGGGCATGGACGGCATTTTAATCCCCGGCGGTTTCGGGATGCGGGGGGTGGATGGCAAACTGCTGGCCGTCACTTACGCCCGGGAATACAAAGTGCCTTTTTTCGGCATTTGTCTGGGCATGCAGTGTATGGTTATTGAGTTCGCGCGCAAAGTGGCCGGCTTAAGTCTGGCCAATTCCGAGGAATTTGATCCCGACTGTCCGGATAAAATAATTTATCTAATGTCAACCTGGTATGACCACCGCAGCGGCCGCCAAGAAGTGCGCGACGCCCACAGCGACCTGGGCGGAACCATGCGCCTGGGCGCCTACCCCTGCCGACTGGAAAGAGGAAGCCTGGCCCAGCACATTTACGGCCAGGATCTTATTCACGAGCGCCACCGCCACCGCTTCGAATTCAATAATAAATATATGCAGCAGTTGAGTGAGCGCGGGCTTGTTTTCAGCGGCTTTTCGCCCGACGGCCAGCTGGTGGAGATGGTTGAGCTGAAACTCAAGGATCACCCCTGGTTTGTGGGCTGCCAGTTTCATCCTGAATTCAAATCCTATCCCATGGCTCCCCATCCCCTGTTCCGGGATTTCATCAGAGCGGCCAAAGAATACAGCCGCGGCTGAAGCCCGCGCGGGCCGGAACCCGGCGCTTTGGGGCTTACTTCTTCCGCTGCCGGCGTCAGTCAAATTTCGCCTCTGCCCGCGGCGGGCCGCGGCGGACATTGTTTGGTATATTTATTTCATTATGGAATACGGGCTTTATATTTTGGCCTTGGCCGGGTTGCTCTTGCTTCTGGCGCTGGGTGCGCCTTTCTGGCTGGGGCGCATGCTCTGCCCGGCTCTTACTTTTGCCCTGATGCGCCGTCTGGGTTCCGGGCTGCACCGTTTTTTCTCTTTCATCAAACCGGATCTGGATATAATTCTGCTGGTTAAAGCGGCCAACCGCTATTATGCCAGAGATTACCGGGCCGCTCCCTTCAGCGAGCGGGCCATATTCCTGCCGGTTTGCCTGTGCCCGCGCGGCTGCCCGGCGCCCGTCAGTAAAGAGGATGGCCTGCTGTGCGCCGGCCAATGTCCGGATTGCTCTCTGGGCCGTTTGCGCCGGGAAGCCGCGGCCCTGGGTTATGGCTGGATATATGTGGTGCCCAGCTCCCAATTGATGAAAAATGAAAATTTGCCGCCCAGTTCCCAATTCATTAAAAATAAAATAACTCAGCATGCTCCCCGGGCGGCGCTGGGAGTTATCTGCGCCTGGCATCTGCGCAACCGTCTCCTGCCCAGCCATAAAAAAATAGGAAGCAAGGGCTATGTGAGCGGGGGGAAAAAAGGCACCGCCCTTTACGGAGTGCTGCTGCGCGGGCGCAACTGCCGCCAGGCGTCGGTGGACTGGGAAGAAGTGCGGACGGCCATGGCCCTGACGGAGAAGGGATGATACTTAAAGCCTGAGGCCCTCAAAAACCGCGAAGAGGCAATAATGAATCGTCCAATTTTGCTTTGCCTTCCTTAACATCATAAAATATAAGTTTTAAATGACGCAAAATACTAGGAGACAGGAGTAAGTTATGGATATAAATATGCAATGGATGTATGAAAATCGCTGCCAAAAAGTGGTAACAGCGCTCCGGCGCAACCGTTTCGACGCTTATTACGTCCCGGATAAAGACGCGGCCCGGCAAAAGACCGTGGAGATGATTCCCGCCGGCGCTTCGCTGGCCTTTGGCGGTTCCATGACTCTGTTTGAGACCGGGATAGTGGAGGCCATGCGCGATCCGCGCTGGAAGCTTATTGACCGCTACGCTCCGGGGCTGGAGCGCCCTCAGCTTTTGGAAATAGCCCTGCAGTCTTTGCGGGTGGATTATTTTTTAACCAGCGCCAACGCGGTGACCGAAGCTGGAGAACTTCTGTTTGTGGACGGGGCCAACACCAGAGTGGCGCCGGTATTGTTTGGCCCGGCCCATGTCATTTTGGTGATCGGGGTCAACAAAATTTGTCCGGATTTGGCCTCGGCCCAGAAGCATATGCAGACAGTGGCCCGGCCGGTGAACTGTAAGCGCCTTAATCTTGATACTCCCTGTGTGGCGGCGGGAGCCTGCCAGGATTGCAACAGTCCGGAACGCATATGCAACAGCACGGTCATTCTCCACCGCCAGAATACCAGGGTCAATGACACGCATAAAATTCATGTAATTATGGTGGCGGAAAATCTGGGGTATTAGAGAAGGATCCGGCCTGTGCGCGTTACCCTGAATCGCTGGACCCGCCCTCTCCTGTGGCTGGCCGGCCTGCTTTTAAAACTCAACTTTGCCACTTGCCGGGTCACTCATCTGACTCCCTGGGAGATAAAGGACCGAAGCATCGGCGTCACCTGGCACCGGGCTTCCATTTTTTTTCTCTATTACACCCGCAAAAAAAAACCGGCCATTATGGTCAGCCAAAGCCGTGACGGCGACATCCTGAGCGCCTTTATCAGCCAATTGCGGAGCGTGCCGGTGCGCGGATCCTCCAGCCGGGGAGGGCTGGCGGCTTTGAAAGAACTGGCCGCCGGTTTCAAAAGCGGGCGTTTCCGCCACGCGGCCACGGTGGCTGACGGCCCCCAGGGGCCTCCCTATGTGGCCAAAGAAGGCATGATTATGCTCTCCGTGTTAAGCGGCGCGCCCCTCATTCCCATGATATGGTCGTGCGACCGGGCCTGGATCTTCCGGCGGGCCTGGGATAAAACCATGATCCCCAAACCCTTTGCCCGGGTGTGGATGGAGATGGCCCCGCCCATTTCTTATCCGGCCAAAATGAGCAAGGAGGAGATGGAAGCGGCCCGCAAGGCCCTGCAGAACCAACTGGAGGAAATGCGCCGGCGGCTGGACGCCCTGGCCGGACACCGGGACCCGCTCTGAGATGACGGGAAGAAGCGCCGGTTTATATTCTTGTATCCAGCAGAGCCATAATTAAAGGATAGTTTTTGATATTGTGGGGGAAAAGACACAGAGAGCAGTCTTTTAACCCGGAAGACAGATAACAGGGATTGCCCGGACAGGCGGATTCAGAATAAAAGGGACAAAAACAAAACAGGCAGTTGAGGTCAAAACCAGCCTCATGACAGGGATAATAGAGGCATTGCCTGTGGGTAAAAAATATTACCCAGGGTAAAGAAGCCAACCCAGCCTCGGGTGGAGGGGAATCACTGCCGCCATATTTGCTCATTGCCTGCTCATTGCCTGACCTTTACTTTTCCGTTTTACTATAGCACATAGCTTCTTTTTGGAAACAGTTTTTAATTTGGCAAATAATTCTCTTTTTGATAAACTTAGAATAATTATTTAGTTGCGGTTATTTCGCTGCCAAACGGAAAATTTGGAACAACTATTACATTTGAAAAATCAGGCCATGAAAAAAATTATATTTGACCGTACGGTTTCTGTTGACGAATTGCCGGAAGCTTTCCGGGTGGCTCTGATTCACTCTATTGCCGGCAAACCGCGCGGCATTCAGGCCAGCATCGCCAAATTTGCCGGCATATCCACCGGCCAGGTCACCAATATTGTCAAAGGCCTGCGGCCGGGCAACGAGGCCAGGAGAAGGCTCATCGCCTTATCCCTTGACTATGAGTATGAAGATTTTCTGGCCCTGGGACAAAGCCTGATCAAAAAAAGCAGAAGAGGCAAAGCAAAAGCGGAGAAATCAGGCCTTAAACCGGTTCCCACCCTAAGCGGCGAAGACATCATGATCCTTGAGGAGGTTAGAGGCCTCCTGCTCAAAAAAGGCCGCAAGTCCAAAGAACTGAAAGCTTTTTTACAGGATCTGTAAAAAAACCGCCTTTTTTTCAACGCTTTTCTCCCTGGGTTAATGCCGCATCCCAACCTTTGGATTCGTTAACCGCCCTTATTGCGCTGTAACATTTAAAAATGTACGCTCAGGCGCCAACTGCATATTCCCGGTTGCTTGGCTTAAAAACAAACACCTTTAAAGGGTGGAAAGGGCGGGCGGTTTGCATGCCGCCCTTAAATTGGGGAAAATTGGGACCGGGCGCAAGCTATAGGGTTCCCGGCTGTTTGGCTTAAAAACAAACACCTTTAAAGGGTGGGT